>JADFSR010000005.1 GCA_022560615.1 Gemmatimonadota bacterium | reverse complement strand
CACGGATTTTCATCGCTTCCCATTCGTGGAGCCCATCGACCCGCTCGTCGCGGAACCGTAAGCTCAGAGCACGCGCCACCAAGGGACGGCCAGGATGGGCGGCCGGCGACCGAGCTGTCACGCCATGCGAGAAGATCGCACAATACGAGATTCTCGAGGTGTGGACCGCCCGGCTCCGATAAGCCACCGAGTTGGAGAGCCAGCGCGGTGTCGCACCAGTAGGCTTTGGGGGTCTTGATCAGCCGCTTCGTGCGGTTCACGGAGTACGCGGGAAGCCGCACGAGCTGATATGAGGTCTCCAGGAGGTTCAGCCATCGCCGCACGGTCGGCTGCGGAAGTTGCACGTCGCGTCCGAGCTCGGTCTGGTTGAGGAGTTGACCGAGCCTGAGGCACGTGGCCTGCATCAGCCGGCGGAAGTCCACGAGATTGTCGATGGCCGAGAGATCCTGAAGATCGCGCTCCAAGTAGGTGCGGATGTAGCCGTGGAACCAGATGGCCCGATCCTCTGCCTCAGAGAGATCGATGGCCGGCACGGGGTATCCACCCCTCCGAGCGACCTCCTTCCAATCGGCGGAGCATCGGGCCTACCCGAACCCCTCTGGTCTCTTCTTCTTCATGTCCGGATACGGCGTGCGCACGCTCCAGATCATCCCGAGCGCGACAAGCAGACCCACCAGGGCCAGCGCATAGCCCCACCACGGAATCACCGTCTCCTCCGTGACCCACCCCATGTGAGCCGGCACGAGCCCGATGGCGTTGTTGGCGAAGTGCCAGAGCATCACCGGAAAGATGGAGCCCGTGAGCAGGACCACCGCAGCGAAGACCACCCCGAGGTACGCCGTCGGGAGCAGCCGAAACAAGGACACGTGGAAGATCCCGAAGATCGCTCCCACCATCAGGCAGATCCCAACGGGGCCGAACATCTTCCGGAGCCCGTGCAGGAGGACGCCGCGGAACGCGAGCTCCTCCAGGATGCCGGGCATGATGGTGAGGAACAGCAGCAGCTGCCAAAGGGGCATCTGGTCGCCCAGCAGAGTGTCGCCGAAGGCCTCGAGCACGTTCTGGGGCACGGGGAAGACGTAGCTGTTCACAAGCTCGGCAAGGCCGATCCCGACGAGGTAGCCGGCGGGGGCCCCGATGACTACGGCCAACCAGACCAGCGGGTGTACCGGCCGCAGCGCGAAGGCGGTGCGCGGGTCGAGCCCGTACCGCCGGATCATCAGGAGCGATCCGCCGAAGAAGATGAACACCAGGTTGACCACGACCTGCCCGCGCACGCCGAGGTCCTCGCCGAACCAGAGGGAGATGACCAGGAAGGTCACCCACATCACGCCGAACCAGCGGAGTACGTGTCGCGGGAAGAGCGCGGGCCCGCCCACGAGGTCCGCCTCGTCGAGGTCGGAGTGCGATATGAGTCGCTCGGTGGAGAGCGTGCGTTCGGTGAGCCGCGCGGCCCACCAGGCCGCTCCCCCCGTGGAGCTGAAGGCCAGCAATAGGAAGAGCCAGTCGTACTCTCCCACCATGATCTCGCGCACGGCCACGCCGATCCCGGCGATGGGCACGAATGCGATGGCGGAGCGCAGATCCATGCCGGGCAGCATGCCCGCCAACGACGGTACCAGGAATAGCAGGAAGAGAGGGAAGAAGTAGATCTGGTATTCCTTGTAGGTCTTTGCGTAGCCCGACAGCAGAAGCAGCGCGCTCGAGATGAGCACCGTGAGCGGAAGGAAGAGGATCAGCAGCAGGACCAGGTCCAGCGCCGACAACGCCACAGCGAAATTCTCCGGAAGGTCCACGACGCCCAGAACGACATAGACCAGGAGGTTCAGGATGTTGACGACCGCTACGGCGACCCCCACCGTCACGATCCCCAGCAGTTTTGCGGTGACGATGTCCGACCGGGCCGCGGCGGTGGTGAGCAGCGTCTCCAGCGTGCCCCGCTCCTTTTCGCCGCTGATGGCGTCCACCGCCATGATGGAGCCGCCCGTGAGCATCAGGAGCAGAAGGAAGGGCGTGAGCGCGAGACCCAGAAGCGCGCCTCCCTCCTTCTCGGCGCTGGCGGTGTTCTCGGTCTCCACGGTGGCGACCTGCTCCGGCGCCACCGGGAAGCCCCGGGAGCGGTAGAGACTGTCCCTGAGCCGGGAGCGCACCTCGACGATGCGTTCGCCGAGCCGAGTGGAGGCGTTCCTGGAGAAGTCGCTCTGGCCTCGGAAGCGAAGTCGAAGCGTGGGCAGTTCCGGCCGGGCGTTGTCCTCGTCCGCCTCGGTGGTGTCCGCCGCCGCCTCTGCCGCCCGGATCCTTTCGTACGCCGCGGGCGACAGCGCTTCGACCACCAGGTGGATCCCCGCTGAGCTCAGCAGTGCGTCCGCATCGCTGACCTGCCGCTCCTCGAAGCGCACTCGCGCCCGAGAGGTGTCGGGGTCGTTGGCCTCGAGCTCCAATGCCGCCGCCACGATCTCTCGACCCCAATCGGCCTCATCCCCGACGACGGCGTATTCGTAGACCGTCTCAGCCAGCCTCCGTTGCTCGGAGCGTTCTACCCAGCGCATGACGAAGATGATGAACGGGAAGAGAACGAGCGGCGCCACCACGGCGATGAGGATCATGCGGGTGTCGCGCAGGAGCCTCTTGATTTCGTAAACGAAGAGGGTCGTCAGCACCCCCCGGTCGCCGTATCGCTTCCGGCTCACGGGCCGTCCTCCACGGCCATGACCAGATGCACGAAGATGTCCTCGAGGTAGTGCTGCCCGGTGGCCTGCCTGTGCTCTTCGAGCGTTCCCAGAGCGAGGATTCGGCCCTGGTGGATGATCGCGATGCGATCACATAGCTTCTCCGCCTCGCTCATGATGTGGGTGGAGAAGATGATGGTCTTGCCCTCGTCGCGGAGCTCGCGGATCACGCGCTGCATCTCCAGTGCCGCCATAACGTCCAGGCCCACCGTGGGCTCGTCGAAGATGAGGACCGGCGGATCGTGGACGATGGTTCGAGCGATGGAGATCTTCTGTTTCATGCCGCTGGACAGCTTCTCCACCCGGGCGTCCGCGTATTCCGTGATACCGAATCGCTCGATGAGAGTCTCGACGCGCTGGGTTACCTGGTCGGCCGGATATCGGTTGATGCGAGCGAAGAACTCCAGCGTCTCGCGGCCTGTCAGGCGCGGATAGAGTGCCGTCGAGGCCGAGTAGAAGCCGAGACTTCGCCGCACGGCTTCGGGCTCGGCGAGCACGTCGTGGCCGTTGAGCGATGCCTGCCCACCCGTGGGCTTCAGGATCGTGGCCAACATGCGGAGCGTCGTCGTCTTCCCGGCGCCGTTCGCGCCCAGAAGACCGAAGATCTCACCCTTTCGGCAGTCGAAGTCGATGCCGTCGACGGCCCGGACCTCTCCTCTGGACTCGTCCCAGAAGCTCTTCTGGAGCGCTTGTACGCGAACTCTGGGGCCTTCCATCATCTCGTGGCCCCCTTCTTTCCCATCAGACGCTCCTTGGCAAAGCGCCAAAAGCTCCCGTCGAAGGAGCCCATCAGGAGGTCCTCGAACTGGAGGACGTTCCGTGCGAGAAGCAGGCAAGCCGCCACCATCACCAGGAGCACCGCCAGTGTCTCGGCGATGAGCGGCCAGATGAAGACGCCGTTGATGGCGTCCCGGATCATCCTCGCCGCGTTGGCCACGGGGATGGCGGCGATGGCCGGCGTGAGCGTCTGATCGGTCTGCTGCCCGAGGAGGATCGGGAGCAGCGCCAGCCAGTACACCGGAGTGACCATGGCCTGACCGTCTTTGAAGGTCCTGGCGAAGGCGGCGAGGATCATCATCGCTGCCGCGAAGAAGAGCGCCAGCGCAACCGCCGCCACGATCATCACCGGCAGCGCCAGGAGCGGCAGGCTGAACTGGAACGCGTCCGCCCCGGCCCCCGCGTCTGCCAGGAGCGGGCCCACGATGGCGCCCAGTGACACGAACATCGCGGTCACGTTGAGCACGCCCGCCAGGATGCCCAACGTGGCCACGTAGAAGTACTTGGCGGTGACCACGCTCAACCGCGACGCCGACACCGTCATGAGCGTTTCCCACGTGGAACGCTCTCGCTCGCCGGCGGTGCTGTCGATCGCCGGGATCAGGCAGCCCAGCGCCACCATGAGTACCAGGAAAAGCGGAATCAGCATGCCCATGATGAGCGCGCCCATCTGTCGGCCGCTGGAGACGTTGTCCTGGACGATGCGGAACTGCTCCTGGTCCACATCGGATATGTCGAGGGCCGAGGCCTCCCGCTCCACCCACCTACGCCGGTAGCCGGCCACGATGCTCCGCACACGGTCCCTCGCCCGGCGGCTGCGCTCCACGGCGCGATCGTATCGGATCAGGACCCGGAAATTGTCGTCCATGCCTCGGGCCTCGGCCTCCGGCGGCAGGAACTCGACAAGCGCGTCCAACTCCCCGACACGGATGAGCTCCGCGGCGGAGTCGGGGCTGACGACGTCTTCTCGGATCTCGAGGCTCGTCCGGGCCCGCAGCGTGTCCATGAGGGCAGGGTGCGCGGAAGGCGCGTCGAGGATCACGAGGCGTGAGTGCGTGCGCTCCGCCAGGCCCGTCACGAACACGATCCCGGTGAACATCACCCAGAGCATGACCGGATAGAGGAAAAGCGGCATGAGGATGCTGTTCACCACGATGGCTCGCTCGCGCAGCGCGCAGCGAAGCTCACGGCGGTACAGGATCCAGATGTCGTTCCAGTCCATCTCTAGTCTGCCACCTCCACCTCCACCTCCACCTCCAGCTCCGCCTCCGTCGCGACGCCCCGTTCAGGATGTGCGGCCCACAGCTTCATGACGCCGCCACCGGGCTGACGGGGCTGGCCGTTAACCGCTCGCTCTGCGTCGTCCACACGACGCCCGGCCAGTTGGAACGCCTCGTTGCAGAAGAGGGGTCGGAGAGCCCGGTATCGGAAGAGCCGTGGCACCACATCGGCTGAGCCATCACCCGCGTGCCGAATCCCCGCGTCCAGGAGAAGCAAAGCCAGGAGCGGGCCGTGCACCACGAGTCCGGGATAGCCTTCCACGTCGGTCGCGTAGCGGTGGTCGTAGTGGATCCGGTGGGCGTTGAAGGTGAGCGCAGAGAACCGGAAGAGGGTGATCTCATCCGCCGTGTACGCCTCACTCCACTCCGGCTCGCCTGAGACTGCGGCAGGCGGACCCCCATCTGCGCCGGCCTCACTGCCTGGAGGGGTCTCCGGCAGATACACCAGATTCTGTTCTTCCTCCACCGCGGGTCCATCCTGGTTGGAGATCTGGTGGTGCACGGTCACGAAGACGAGCGGGCCGGAACGGCCCTCCTTGTGCTCGATCGACTGAATCGTGGAGACGCGCCTGGCCGCCTCGCCGATGCGGAGCGTGCCTGGGAACCGTAGGCTGCCACCCGCCCACATCCTGCGAGGGAGTGGGCTCGGCAAGAAGCCTTCTCGTTCCTCATGGCCATCCGGGCCGAGCGCCGAGCGACCGGCCGTCGACTTGAAGTAGATCCAGTGCCAGCCGGCCGGGAGAATCCCTCCGTTCTTCAGCGACGCCGCGTCCCGGTCCAGCATCGCAGCCAGGCCCTGGGCCTGGCCGAGTGAGAGCACCTCTTCCTCCACTCGCTCCTTGCCGAGCCGGGCCTCGAGGTCGGGGAAGCCGGGTGAGCTCATACGGAATCAGAACGAACGGGGAAGGCCCAGAACGTGTTGGCCGACGTAGCTCAGCACGAGGTTGTTGGCCACGGGCGCTACGAGATAGAGGCGGGCTTCCCGGAACTTTCGTTCGATCCCGAACTCCTCCGCCATCCCGTATCCTCCGAAGGTGTCCATCGCGACGTTCGCGGCTTCCCAGGCTACCTCCGACGCCAGGAACTTGCACATGTTGGCCTCGGCGGCGCAGGGTTCCCCCGCGTCGTAGAGCGCGACTGCGCGGTCCCGAACCGTCATCGCTCCCTGTGTACGGATGTACGCTCTTGCGATGGGGAACTGGATGCCCTGATTCTGACCGATCGGCCGGTCGAAGACCACGCGTTCCCCGGCGTATTTTGTGCACCGGTCGATGAAGAAGAGCGCGTCGCCGACGGACTCTGAGGCGAGCAGGATGCGCTCGGCGTTCATCCCGCTCAGGATGTAGGAGAAGCCCTTGCCCTCTTCGCCGATGCGGTTCTCGACAGGGACCTCCAGATCGTCGAAGAAGACCTCGTTGGTCTCATGGTTGATCATCATGTCCACCGGCCGCACTTCGATCGCGTCCCCCGCCTCACGCAGATCGACGATGAAAACGCTCAGGCCCTGGGTCTTCTTCTCGACCTCGTTCCGAGGTGTCGTCCTGGCCAACAGGACCATCAAGTCCGAGTGCTGCACGCGGGAGATGAAGATCTTCCTTCCGTTCACGATGTACCGGTCGCCCTTCCGCTCGGCGAACGTCGAGATGCGCGTCGTGTCGGATCCGGCGTCCGGCTCGGTCACCGCGAACGCCTGTAGCCGGAGAGCGCCGGAGGCGATGTCCGGGAGCCAGCGCGCTTTCTGCTCGGGCGAGCCATGCCGGAGCAGCGTGCCCATCATATACATCTGCGCGTGGCAGGCCGCAGCGTTTCCTCCCGAGTGGTGGATCTCCTCCAGGATCACCGCGGCTTCCCGGATTTCCAGGCCAGGTCCGCCGTACTGCTCGGGAATCAGACAGGCCAGGTATCCTGCCTCCGTCAGCTCCTGCACGAACTCCTCCGGGTACGAGCGCGCGCGATCGAGCTTCTGCCAGTACTCGGAGGGATACCGACTACAGAGCTTGCGGACCTGCTCCCGCAGTTCGACGTCTACTTCAGCGCCCATGTGCGTCGGCCCACGTCAGGATGCGGCGGGCGGCCTCGATGCCTGGCCGGTCCACCATCACACCGTCGAGCATAAACACCCCCTTGCTCTCGCGAGCGGCCTCGGTCACCCGGCGAGCTCGCGTCACCTCGTCCTCGCTAGGAGAGAATGCCGCCTGGACGGCCTCCACGTGGTCGGGGTGGATCGCGGCCTTGCCTTTGAAGCCCAGCTTCCGAACCCGGCCCGCCTCCTCGCGTAGTCCGTCCCGATCCGACACATTCAAGAAGGGCATATCGATGGCGCCGACGCCGCCCAAGCGGGCCGCGTGCACCGTGCGGGAGCGGGCGTAGAGCAGCGCGTCCCACTCGAGGGCTGTGCCCAGGTCGATGCTCAGGTCCAGGCCGCCAAAGAGGATTCCAGAGACGGAGTCCGCCGCGGCCAGCTCTTCCACACAGGCGAGCCCCTTGGCCGTCTCGACCACCGGAATCAGCGATAGGACTCCGACGCCGTCGCTGACCCTGTTCCGGACGTGGTCCAGCTCTTCCGGGGAGTCGACCTTTGGAATCATGAGCGTCAGGGGCGAACCGCGAAGCGTCTCGAGCTCGCTGAGCGCCGCCAGGTCGCGGTCACCCTCGGGCGTCACGGGACTGTTGATGCGAAGGATGAACCGCGTCGGATCGAGGTCGGCTCCTTCGAGGACCGACACCGCGGACGCGCGAGCCTCCTCTTTGGACTCCGGAGCGACCGCGTCCTCCAGGTCCATGCACACCTGGTCAGCTCCGGACGCGATCGCCTTCGCATACATGTCAGGGCGGGTGCCCGGGAAGAAGAGAACGCACCGCGGCGTCATCGTCCCCGGTCCTTCAGCGTACGCAGCATACGAGCCGCAGCTCGCTGGGGTCGTTTCCCCGCGGGCCCGCGACCAAGAACAGCAGGCTGTCGGGCCCCACGAACTCCGGGATCGTCAGGCTCCTGGATGTGCTTTGGGGGATGCGGGTCGTCTCACCGGTGCGCCGGTCCATCACGTAGATGGCCGGACGCGCATCTCCGAGTTCGGTCCGCCCTCCGTCGCGTGAGCCGAACGCGAGCAGCGCGCCGTCGTAGCTGAAGGTGGCCTTGGTGGTCTGCATCCCCGAGTCGAAGACCTCGCGACACGCGCCGTCCGGGCCGAGCCGGAACACCTTCGTCGTGCCGGTCTTCTCGTCCCGTGCCGACATCTCGCGACCGTCCTTCGAGAGGATCGGCAGTGAGAGCTCCATGTCCCGGCACGCGGCCGTCTTGCTGTTGAGGGCCCGGATGCCCGTAATCTCACCGGCCCCGTCGAAGTCGAGCTCGTAGTCCCGGTACTGTGCCCCCTCCCGCCAGGCGGTGAGCACACGGTAGCGGACGCGGCCGCCGTCCGCCTCGCGATCGAGAATACCGACGGACGGATATTCGTCACGCAGCGTCTCGTCGACGAGCAGCGGCGCGAGGGAGCGAGCCTGGCTCTGGGCGCCGAGCCGGAAGATCTCGCGCGCGCTGTAGAAATGGAGCCCGGCATAGCGGGCCCCCGGCGTGACAAAAAAGGCGCCATCCGGCGACGGCACGAAGTCCAGCTGTCCGGGAGCGCTGAAGCGCTCGTTGAACTCCAGGTGGTGGAGGTAGACCACCCCCTCCAAGTCGAAGGAGATGTAGCGCGTGCCCGGAGCCCTCCGGAAGAACGCGCCCGGCCGGCTCGGTAGCGGGTACGTGGCGAGCAGCTCCACGTCGCGCATCGGCACGTCGCCCGCGGCGGGCGCGGCGGGCGCGGCGGGCGTGGTGAGCGCTCCCTCCTCGAGCATCCCGAGTCGGCGGCCGAGCATCGACTCGTAGACCTCGGCGGGTTTGTACCCGACCAACGCGTTGCCCACTGGCGCACCGTCGTTCACGACGACGACCGCGGGGAAGTGGACCGTGGCCCCTGCCTCGACCAGAGCCATGCGCAGGGCGTCGAGCCTGGGCTCGGCCACCGGCTCGAACAGAGTGCGGGCGGGCAGGATGCTGAGCGGGACGTCCAGGGCCCGTGTGGCTTCGACGATCTCGGGCACGCCCAGCTCGGAGAGCGGCATGGCAGGGGAGCGCACATAGACCATGTGGGCGCACGGGTCCTGCGTCTCGCACGTGGCGAGTCGCTCGGCCAGCTCGTCGAGCGAGTCCAACTCAGGGCCGCGAACCGCACCGGAGCCCAGCCTCCAGAGCGTCAGTCCCCCGAGCCCGACCGTCGACAGGACGACCAGACCCGCCACCGTGCTGAGCTTCATTGGAGACCTCCCTACGTGCAGACCCAACGAGACGATTACGGCCACTCGCAACGCGGAGTGGCAACGGTCCTGCGTTCGGCAACCTATTCGGCGCGGACCCGATTGAGAACGCCTCGATGGGGGAGCGGCTGCACCTCGTCGAGGAGCTCGTGGATCGACACCGCGCGGAAACCCTCTTGAAGAGGATAGCTGTCACGGCCGGCGTGGACGACACGCACCAGCTCGATGCCAAGCGTCTCCCGGGCGCTCCTCATGGACTTGGTCACCTTGGGCGAGGTCGTCCGCTTCACCTCGAATCCTAGGCGGTCGTCTCCTGAAATGACGAGGATGTCCCGCCAAACCCTCGAAGCTCGCGCCCACCTTCGGATGACCAAGAAGAGCCTCTGGGTCTCCCAGACCCAGAAGCGTGTGCCGGATTCCGGAGTCGCGTATGTATACCTTTGGTGACTTCACGACGCGCTTGCCTACGTTCTCCGACCACGGGCCGCCGTGCGTGCGCACCTCCTCGTCGCGAGTGCGCAACGTCAAGAAGATGTGCTCGCCCCGGATGATCGACTGAAAGGCGTTGTACGCGTATAGATGCAGACCACGCCGCGCGAAGATGCGAGCGAGGATGTTGCCGGGCGTCGCGATTCCCTGGCCGGCGGCCCCGCCGATGCTGATGGTGAAGCCGAGACCACTATCGCCCATGGATTTCTCCTGATGATTCGCGGCCTGCTACAGAGTACGGGAGGGCCGTACCAGTTCCGGACCGGCTTCGATCGTATTGGGCTTTGGGGAAGCCGTCCAGGCAGGGGCTGCCACCTTCGTAGGAGCGGCCTGTGGCCCAGGATGCTTCTAGCGTGCTCCGCACAAATTGCCTTCCCATCGGATCGGCACGTAGATTCGGAAGGGTGTTATTCTTCAGGGAAGGTACCTGGGTAGCTCGTAACATTTTATGCGTAGTTCATTTTATGCGTAGTTCATTCTGCATGACGGAGAGGATCATCATGGAGCTGCAGAATCGGAGCGAACGTCGGGGCTTGTGGACGCCCTGGATCGGAGCCGCCACCCTCATGCTCGTCGCCACCGTCGTTTTCCAAGGTGCGGCGCACGCCCAGGTCACCTTCGCCTCGGCGGATGGTATCGACGTGGACGTGACGTACGCCAAGGACGTGGCGCCGATCATCCAGAAGAATTGTACGGTATGTCACCGGCCAGGTGGGATCGGTCCCATCGATTTGGTGGATTACGAGGACGCCCGCCGGTACGCTCGGCGCATCCGCCGTCAGGTCTCCAACCGCCTCATGCCGCCGTACTACTACGACAACGACATCGGCATCCAGGAGCTGAAGCACGACTGGCGCCTCTCCGATGAGGACATCAACACCATCGTTGAATGGGTGGACCAGGGCACGCCTCTAGGCGATCCGGCCGACATTCCGGTGCTGAACCTCCCCGACACCGAAGACTGGTCGCTAGCACCCGACTTCGGTCCGCCGGACCTGGTCATCCCCTCGACCCCCATCGATGTACCGGCCTCCGGGCTCGACCTGTGGCATCGTCCATTCGCTCCCGTGGGAAATGATAGCGAGCGCTGCATCAAGGCCCTACAGGTGAAGCCCTCGGGGGACGCGAAGGGTGTGGTCCACCACGCCAACACCACGTTCCACATCAGGCAGGAGGACGGCTCCTTCGTCGGGACGGGAGACCGAGCGACCGAGTACGCGATGGGCAAGCTGGGTGAGATCGTTCCCGACGGCGTTTGCCGAACCATCCCCGCGGACGCTTGGGTCCGCTGGGACATCCATATGTACCCGGGCGGGCTCGGATCCCTTGCTCCGAACACGGTGCTCCCAGACAACGTGGTGGAGCTGGCCATCTGGCTGCATCCGGAGGACTACGAATACGAGTACAAGCAGGACCTGGTCAGCTACACCTTCATGGAGGGTCAGCGCGACATCCTAGTGCCGCCGAACGGGATTGAGATGACCCAGGGCTTCCGCTCGTTCGACCATCCGGTCCGCATCGACAGCTTCCAGCCGCACGGCCATCTACGGCTGCGGTCCGCGTCCCTGGAGATCTTCTATCCGAAGACGGGCCGGACGGAAGTGATCAGCATGGTTTCCAACTGGAGCGCCGTGTGGCACCAGAGCCACATTTACGAGGACGACGTGGCACCCCTGGTCCCCACCGGCGCGGTCCTCATCATGAAGCAGTGGTACGACAACACGTCGGGCAATCCCAACAACCCGGATCCGGACCAGTGGGTCGATTACGGAAGCCGGACCGCTGACGAGATGTCACATTTTTGGCTCGCCGTGACCCACCTCGATGAGGAGGGGTACGAGAGGATGGTGGAGGAGCGAAAGGAGAAGGCAACGGTCATCTCCTAGGGAGCCGATGATGAGGTTTCGTTCGATGGTTGGGGGGGTGGCCTTCGCGCTGCTCCTGTGCAGCGCCGTGGCTGGTCCCGCCGCGCTCGGGGCCCAGGCGGCGGATGGCCGTTTGCTCTTGCAGCCCCCCCCGCCTTCCGGTGGGCAACAAAACGTCATCCCATTCTTTGAGGGCTGGTACGCGAACGAAGACGGGACGTACACCATCTCGTTCGGATACCTCAATCTGAATCGAGAATCGGTGGTGGAGATTCCGGTGGGAGAGGATAATCGCCTCGACGTGGCCCAGTTCGACGGGATGCAGCCCACGACGTTTCTGCCTGGACGGCAGCGGGGGGTGTTCTCGTTGATTCTGCCGGCGGATAGGAAGGATGAGGACGTCTGGTGGAACATTCGCAACCGCAACGCGGACGGCGAGGTCATGCGAGTGCCCGGCCGAACCCACGCCCGCGCGTACGAGCTGGACTGGAATATCCGGCCTCAAGGATCCCTCCACCCACTCGTCTGGTTCGAGTCGAGCAGCGAGGAGGGCAGGGGACCTGGGGGTATCGCCGCAGAACGTACGCTGACCACCACCGTAGGATCTCCGATCGTCCTCTCGATCAACGCGAGGGACCCATCCGAGAGGGATCCCGACGATTATCGTTTCGCGGAGCCCATTCCCCTTCGCGTGGTGTGGTCCAGGTACCAGAGTGCCGGAGACGTCGAGTTCACACGGCACGAGTCCAACCCACTGCCCAAGCCGGAGGAGGTGGTGGATTCCACCAGCGCCGCCGGCCGACGCGCTCTGGCGAGGAACCGAAATCCTCCCGGGCCCGAGAGCATCCTTCTTGTGGAAGGGCAGGGCGTAGGCAGCGTGATCGCGACATTTTCCGAGCCGGGTGAGTATATCTTGCGCGCGCAGGTGGACAACTTTCGAGCGGTGGACAGCACCTCAAACGACCAGTGCTGCTGGACCAACGGGTATGTCAGGGTGCGCGTAACGCGGTAGGGTCGATCGTCCCCTGCGTAGTCAGCTCAATCCGGTATAGCCCCGTGCGGGCCGTCATGTAGAGCGTCCTGCCGTCGTCGCCCCAGGCGACGTTCGCGGGAACCTCATCGGGCTGGATCGTTCCCAGATGCTTGCCGGTGGGGTCGAATATCCATACGCCGCCAGGACCGGTCGCGAAGATGTTGCCCGCCACGTCGACCTTGAGACCGTCAGCGGCGCCCTCTGAGGACTCCGAGTTCACGTCGAAGAAAACCCGGCCGTTTGCTAGCGTGCCGTCCTCCTGCACGTCGTACGCCATCCACACCTTGTTCGAGGCATCCGAGTTGGCGACGTAAAGAGTCTGTTCGTCCGGCGAAAACGCGATTCCGTTCGGCCGGCTCTGGTTTCTCTCGAGCAGCTCGAGCTCGCCGTCCGGGCTGAGCCGGTAGATGCCATTGAAATCGAGCTCCCGGGCAGGATCGTCCTCGAGTCCAGCGAGCCCGTAGGGCGGATCGGTGAAATAGAGCCAGCCGTCCGACCTGATCGCAGAATCGTTGGGACTGTTGAGGCGCTTGCCCTGATAGCTGTCCACGAGCACCGTCAGACTGCCATCCGCTTCGATCCGGGATATGCGACGGTTTCCGTGCTCGAGCAGGATCAGGCGCCCTTCAGAATCGATGTTGAGACCGTTGGAGCCGACAGACCGGCCTTCGCTGTCACCCTCGAACACCGGATCCATGAACGTGCTCAGCCCCTCGGCGGGATCCCACTTGTGGATTCTGTTGCTACGGAGATCGCTGAAGAGCAGATAGGAGCCCTCGCGAACCCAGACCGGACCTTCGGTGAACGCAAAGCCGTCGGCTAGCTTCTCGATGCGATAGTCGGCCGGGACGATCGCATCCAGTGCGGGATCCACTCTCAGGACAGATCCCGCACCGGTGTCAGCGGGCGTGGTGTCGTCCGTCTGTTCCGCTTGCGAGCCTCCGCAGCCACCGAAGCCGGTAAGGACGAGCACTGCTACGCAGAAAACCGCGACGTATCTCATGAAGACGCCTCCAGGCTGATGCCGACCCCAACGTAGCCCGCAGCCGCGTTCCCCGCCTGCTAGTGATCGTGGTGGTGCACCGCTTCGTGCTCGGCGTGCGCCTTCTCGATCTGGTCCTTGCCCCCGTGCTTTCGCGCGAGGTCAAGATTGCGCCGCCGACTGGCGTCGGAGCTGGACGAGGAGAGGGACACACCTTCTCGATGTCGGTGGCCTCGCAGACAGGGCAGGTGGGCGTCGTCGAGCCTAGCAAGAGCAGCTCGAATCGGTTGCGGCACTCGCGGCATTCGTATTCGTAGATCGGCATCGGTGCGCCTGCGAAGGCCAAGTCGCTGAATCCTACCCCGCATCCTAACATGTGCGACTCCCGGTGTCTCACGCTCGCCACCAGAACGCCTCGGAACCAGATATGACGAATGCGCAGCCCACGGACCAGCCTCGTCTAACTCCCGTCCAGAAGTTCGGCGAGCTGATCGCCGACAGGGTGGAACGGTGGATGCCGAGCCCGTTTCTGTTCGCGATCATCCTCACGTATGTAGCGGCACTCGCCGCGTTTCTCTCGGAGGGGTCCGGATTAACCGAGATTGCCGCGTCGTGGTACGGCGGCTTCTGGTCGCTGCTCCAGTTCGCCATGCAGATGGTGCTCATCCTCGTGACCGCGTCCGTGGTCGCGTATCACCCGCGGGTGAAGGGGGTGATCACGCGCCTGGTGCGGCTTCCCAAGAGTGGCCGACAGGCAGTTCTCCTAGTCGCGGTCGGTTCGATTCTGGCGTCGTGGATCTCGTGGGGGCTCGGCCTCATCTTCGGCGCCATCTTGGCGCGGGAGATGGGTAAGCAAGCCAACGACAGGCGGATGGCCGTTCACTATCCGCTCTTGGCCGTAGCCGGCTACATTGGGCTGGGCCTGACGTGGGGATGGGGCATGTCCAGTTCGCCGGGGCTGCTGCAAGCGGTCGATGGCAACGTTCTGATGGAGCTCGGCTTCATCGACCGCGTCGTCCCCGCCACAGAATGGGTCTTCCACTCGTATCCGCTGATGCTCACGGCTTTGGCGCTGGTCTACGTTTGCGTCACGCTCTTCCTGCTCTGTCCGCCGGAGGAGAACTGCAGGGGCATCGAGCACTACGTCGATCTCGAAGATGATCCGACTGCGGAGCCGGAGGGCAACGACTCAGAGGTGTCTGAGCCGGATCTCCCAGGCTCTGACGACGGAAAGCCGTCGCTGGCGGACAGGCTCGACAACAGCAAGATCCTTGGCGGGACGCTCGCGCTGACCGGCGTAGTTCTGTCCGTAAACGTGTTTCTGACGGAGGGCCTGGCGGCACTCGACCTCAACGTCTTCAACTTCGCCTTCCTCATGATCGGGCTTCTGCTGTACCTGAGCCCGTCCAAGTACCAGAAGGACTTTTACCAGGCCGTGCAAGGGACCGCGGGGGTGATCCTGCTGTTCCCGTTCTATGCCGGAATCATCGGCGTCATGACCGGAACCGGGCTGGTCGACACGATGACCGAGGCTCTGCTATCGATCGCGACGGAGGACACGTTCGCGGTGATCGCATGGATCACGGGGGGCGTGCTCAACGTCTTCGTGCCCTCAGCGGGTGGTGAGTGGGCGATCATCGGCGGGCCCATGTTGGCCGCCGGCGCGGACCTGGGAATCCCGCCGGGCCAGACTATCGTGGCTTACGCGGCGGGTGACGCGCACACGAATCTGCTGAACCCTTTTTGGGCGATCCCTCTGCTGGCGATCACCGGCCTGCGTGCGCGCGACATGTTCGGTTACGCGATCACGATGATGCTCTTGCTGATCCCGTTCCTGGCAATCGTGTTCTACGTGCTCCCGTACTGAGACTTCTAGCGCACGATCTCCCGGATCACCCCGTCCTGCTTGTTCAGCACGAAGACCCGGCCTCCGGGCCCCGTGCCGAAGTGCAGGTCGGAGCGTGTGGCCGTATCGCGGCCCTGCTCGGCGTTCTTCGCCTGAATCAGCTGGAGCAGCGTCTTCGACTCTCCCTGGTCTCGGAAGAGCACTCTGGCCAAAGCATTCTGCCCACCCGCCGGCAGGTCGTCGGCGTCGATGTGGAAGATCTCGCCGCTTGGGAAGTCACCGAACAGCACCCTGTCCTGGAGCTGAGGAATCGTGCCCTCCCGGTGGACCACGACGCCCGTGACCGCAGACTGGCGTTGTAGCAGAGGATCCAGCTGTCCGTACTCGGCCACGGGATACGTGATCCAGGGCTCACCCTGTGGGTCGGCCAGGTCGACTTCGGAGCGGCTGATGAACCGGAAGCTGCCCTCCCATGAGTTCCAACCGAGGTCCGCGCCGGCTGTCACGAGGCTGAGCTTCTCCACGATGTTCTGCCCGATGTCGGCCACGAAGAAATTGCCGTTCTCCGGATCCCACCCGAACTGCTGGGGGTTACGCAGGCCCGATGCGTAGATCTCGCCCAGGGTCCGGTCGATCCCGTCCTCGGCGTACGGGTTGTCGGCGGGGATGCCGTAGCGGCCGTTCGCGCTGTTCGAACCGAGCGGGTGGATGCGCAGGATCTTGCCGAACACGGAACCGAGGTTCTGCGCCAGATCCAGCGGATCGCCGCCGCTGCCGCCATCCGCGACCCCGACGTAGAGCATCCCAAAATCCAGGTCCCCCGGCGACGACCGGGGGTTGAAAGCGATGCGGCCACCGTTGTGATTGCGGAAGGGCTGTTCCAAGCGAAGCAGTTGTCGCGGCGGCCCGCCGTCGTACGTCGGAGCTTCCGGGTCGAGCGCCGTCCACTCGAGCAGCACGGTGTCGTGGGTGTCCTGGCCCCCGCCCGGAGTGAAGTCCGGTGTCGGGCTCGTATCCTCGGTGTCGGTCCAGATGTAGAGCTTCCCGTACCCGGCCGTGCCGCGCTCGTTGAACTGCGGGTGCAGCGCGAAGCTCTGCATCCCCCGCTCCCTGCCCGACGACTCGACGGGCACGCCCCACTCCGGCGCGTTCACGTCGAGGTAGAGCGTCACGCGACCGTCGTAGGTGACGGTGTAGAGCGGCCCCCGCATGTCGTTCACGAACAGGCGACCACTGCCGGGCTCGTCGATGAGCAGCATGGGCCGAGCAGGCCTACCGTCGATATCCGGGAGCGAGGCGAATTCCTGGAACCCGACGACGATCACGCCGTCGATGGCCGCGATTGGCGCCGGGAAGGGATCGTTGGAGGTCTGGGCGAAGGCGGGGGTAGCGATCAACAGGGCCGCTGCGGCTAGGCGAATTCTGGACATGCAGCACTGTGGGGTGGAGATGGCCGGGATGCAAGGCGACCGAGTCGTGGCAGGGGAGGGGTCGAGGTGGGCCTCGTTGATGCGCTCCCTATCCTTGGGTTGGTGGCAGCACGAACCCGCATGTCGGCCCGGTAGAGCGGGTCAAGCGCGCGTCCAACGTGGCCACTTTCGCATTCAGAAGCTCAGCCAGCGCGACGTACCAGGCGTCGTAGAGGGTGAGGTTCTCCCGGAGCTGCCAAGCCCGCGACGCAACCGGGGCGTACGGGAAAAGCGATACCCGCAGATCCAGGAGATCGGCATGGGCGAGCGAGGCCACGTCCGATGAGACCTCGCCCGAGTGGGCTGCCCGCCGGAGGATATTGGCCGCCTCCACGGGCATGAGGTGGGGTGCCGCCAAGTCATCGGAAAGGACTACGCCTGCCGCCCAACGTCCGGTGGCCCCCCCATCCACCAGCGCGGACACCATGAGGCTCGCGTCGATGACCAGCGTCACCGACGGTCCGCATCGCGGTGGGTGAGAATGGAATCAGGTGCTAGTCGGCTCCCAGTGCTCTCCTTGCGAGCGAGCGCGCGGGCCATGAGCACCGCAGGGTCGGGCTGGCTTACCAGCTCGATCAGGTGGGCGCGCAGGTATTCCTGGAGGGAGCGACCCGTCAGCGCCGCTCGTGCCGCCAACTCCTCCGCGGTTTCCGTGGGAACATCCCGAATGGTGATCGACTTGCTCATGACGTCACTATGATGGCAATAGCAGCAGAATGCAAGTATGGGGCGACAGTGCTGCCACTCGTGAGTGGTTGGCCCTCTTCCGCACCGCCACCTACTATTGCCGCCCTCCCCACCATCGTTCTCGATCCGAACGAGGCCCGGCCATGAGCTCGACGTCGCAGCTGTCTGCCGTCCAATCCACTTCCGACCGGGGCTTCATACGCCGCATGGTGCCGCTCGGCGCGTCCTTGGCGATCGCGCTCACGTGGTCGTCGTGCACGCTGGGCGACCGTATGGAGGCTTCGAGCGTCGTAGGCAGGGCCGTGGACGATGCGGTCATCAGCGGCGTGGTCCAGGGACGTGACGGTCCCGAGGCCGGCGTCTGGGTGATCGCGGAGACCGACGATCTCGAAACTGGCTTCACGAAGATCGTGGTGAGCGACGACGATGGGCGGTTCGTTCTCCCCGAGCTACCGGAGGCGAGCTACGACGTGTGGGTCCGGGGTTACGGCCTCGCCGACTCCGAGCCACTGGCCGCCGCGCCGGGCGACGACCTCGTTCTGGCGGCGAATTATCCGGAGACGCCCCAGGAGGAAGCGAGCGTATATCCGGCCAGCTACTGGTACTCCCTCATGGAGGTCCCGTCCGAGAGCGACTTTCCGGGCACGGGCCCTTCGGGCAACGGCATCAGCACCAACGTCCGGTCACAAGCCGCGTGGATCGACAACCTGAAGCAGGGCTGCCAGCTCTGTCACCAGCTCGGCAATCAGATCACCCGGGAGACCACGCATATCGAGGGCCGCTTCGCCTCCACCGAGGAGGCGTGGAGTCATCGGCTCAACTTCGGCCAGAGGGGTCCGCGCATGGGCATGCAGCTCGCCGCGATGGGACAGGAGCGGGCCGTGCTCGAGTTCGCCGACTGGACCGACCGGATCATGGCCGGCGAGGTACCTCCGCAGCCTCCTCGGCCACACGGCGAGGAGCGGAACGTGGTGCTCACGCTCTGGGACTGGGGTGACGCGACATCCTACGTGCACGACGAGGTCGCCACGGACAAGCGCGACCCCTCAGTGAACGCCGGGGGCGCCGTGTACGGTGTCTCCATGTCGGACGACCGACTGCTGATCGTGAACCCTGGCAAGAACGAATCTCGTGACGTGCGCGTGCCCGTGTGGGACCCCGACACCGAGTCCTATTTTCCCACTACGCCCGGCTTCGAGCCCTCTCCGTTCTGGGGGGACGAGGTCGTTTTGAACGGTCCCGCCAACGTCCACAACCCGATGATGGATCAGGAGGGACGGGTGTGGCTCACGTCCAGGATCCGCAACTCGCCGAATAACCCTGACTGGTGCCGGGAGGGCTCGTCCAACGCGTACGCCCAGTACTCGCCCATCAACTTCAGCGGCCGACAGGCTTCGGTCTTTCATCCGGATACGGAGGAGTTCACCCTCGTCGATACCTGCTTCGGGACGCACCACCTCCAGTTCGGAGAGGACTCGGAGAATACGGTCTACTTCAGCGGCGACACCCGCGTCATCGGCTGGGTGCGCAGCAGCGTTCTCCTGGACGGCCCGGCGGGCCCGCTGGTGGATCGCGTGCGAGACCAGGCGCCGGCGCGGCTCGCGGAGCGGGCCGAGGCAGCGCAGGGCTGGTGCCCCACTGTGATCGACACCAACGGCGACGGGCTGATCACGAAGCCGTGGAACTCGGGTCCTGGCCCCGCGGACCCGGAGCTGGACACGCAGCTCACCGGCTTCGCGTACGGGATCATCGTGAACCCGGTGGACAACTCCATCTGGATCGCGCGCACAGGCGGAATCCCTGGCCGGATCTTCCGCCTGGAACTGGGAGACAATCCCCCACAGAGTTGCAAGACCGAGGTCTACGAGCCGCCCTTCGAGAACCCGGCCGTGCCCCAGGACCAGTGGGGATTCTCGCCACGCGGCATCGACGTGACCCGGGATGGGATCATCTGGACAGCGCTCTCCGGAAGCAGCCACCTGGCGAGCTTCGACCGCAGCAAGTGCGCGGTGCTGAACGGGCCGGCAGCCACAGGCCAGCACTGCCCCGAGGGCTGGACCCTCTATCCGGCTCCGGGACCCCAGATGAAGAATGCGGTCACCGCGGGGGGTGCCGATTTCCACTACTACAACTGGGTGGACCAGTTCAACACGCTGGGGCTGGGCGAGGACATTCCCATCGCCAACGGCACCACGTCCGATGCACTGCTGGCGCTGGATCCCGATTCCGGCGAGTGGGTTCGCATGCGGGTGCCGTACCCCATGGGCTTCTTCTCTCGGGGGCTCGATGGTCGCATCGACGATCCGGACGCCGGATGGAAGGGACGCGGCGTGTGGGCCAACTTCGGCACGAACGTCCCGTGGCATCTGGAGGGCGGCGCGGGAACGACGAGCAAGATCGTCAAGTTCCAGATACGGCCGGGACCGCTGGCGTACTAGCCGGATTGGCGTCCAGCCATTTGGATGCTGGGCTGCCGCTATGGCAGCTTGTACGCCACAACCGCGTCGGTCGCGACGATCACTACATATTGCGCGCCGTCCGCGCCCAGGTAGGTCATCGGATTGGCGTTACCTCTCCGGTCCAGCGTGCTCACCCAGAGCTCCCGGCCGGTCGCCGCTTCGAGCGCGCGCAGGCGGTTGTCGTCGGTCGACGCCACGAACAACAGCCCGCCGGCGGTTACGATCGCGGCCGCACGCCCCGGCCGACCGGTGTTCTGCCGGTCCGCAGGAAGCTGCTCGGTGATGCCGATCGCGCGTTCCCACACGATGTCGCCGGTCGAGGCGTGAACAGCGGTCATCCGGCCCCAAGGCGGTTTTTGGCACGGCCAGCGCGCGTCCCCGATGCGAACGTCGAAGCTCGACGGGCGTGGGCCGCTCCTCCGGTAGGGCGCGGCCGAGCCTTCTTCGGCCTCCTCCATCCAGCCGAGAGCGCCGAGATCCTGACTGAATACGAAGACGTATCCGGAGTTGGGATCGAATGCGGCGCCGCCCCAATTGGGCCCGCCCACCAGCCCAGGGAACAGCAGCGTGCTTCTGGGCGGCGCGCCTTCCTCGCGATACACCCACGGCGAGAAGGGCCCGGCGTTGTAGATCTCTCCCACGCTCGCCACCAGCTCGGCGCACGCCGCTGCGTGCTCGGGTGACGTGTCTTCGGCGGTAACCAGGTCAGTCGCCTCGTAGCTGACCCGGGAAAGCGCCTGAGGCTTCACGGGAAACGGCTGGGTCGGAAAGGTCAGCTCGCCAGGAACGTCACTCGCTGGCACCGGGCGCTCTTCCACGCCGAAGATCGGCTCACCGGTCTCGCGATCGAGGATGTACAGGTAGCCGGACTTGGTGGTCACGCCGAGCGCGTCGACGGTGCCTCCAGCGCGCGGGAGGGCGAACAGCACGGGGGGCGCAGGCGGGTCGGCATCCCACAGGTCGTGATGGATGGTCTGGAAGTGCCAGACATATGCACCGCTCCGGATGTCCACCGCGACCAAGGCGTTCGCGAACAGGTTGGCGCCCCCGCGGTCTCCGCCGTATGCGAACGGGATGGGCGAGGCTAGGGGCAGATACACGTGTCCGCGCTGCTCGTCCATCGTGAAGTAGAACGGCCAGGCGTTGGCTCCGAGACGGCCCTGCCAACTGTCGCCCTCCCAACTGTCGTGTCCCACGCTCCCCGGCTGCGGAACGGAGCTGAACTCCCACAGCTTGGCGCCGGTGCGGGCGTCGTAGGCGCGCGCGTTGCCGATGCCCCCGATGGTCCCGCGCGGCGTATTCGCGCCGACCACGACGATGTTCTCATAGACCAGGGGTACCGAGTTGTACGGTACCACCATGTCCACCTCGCCCGACTGTCCGAAGTCCGCCGCCAGTGTGCCGGTTGCTGCGTCGAGCGCTACCAGACGTCTCCCGGCGGTGAAGATGATGCGCGCTGGCGTGCCGTTCGCACCGGGCCAGTACGCGACGCCGCGCCGCGAGGGCGCGCCGTCATCGACCGCATGCTGCCAGATCTCCGCGCCTGTGGTCGCTTCGAGCGCGACCACGCGGTCCACCGCCGGCAGGTACATGACGTCACCGACGACGATCGGCGTCACCTGCGAGTTCGGCTCACGGGGGCGAGCCTGGCTCGGGCCGTCGGCGCCGGTTGGTGTAGCGCTGCGCAGCGAGTAGTTCCAGGCCCCGGTCAGCTTCGCGACGTTGCCCGTCGTGATCTGTGTCAGCGGCGAGTACCCAGTCCCAGCCAGGTTGCCGCGATACATCGGCCAGTCGACGGCCGTCGGTGCGCCGAGGTCTTGCGGGGCACACCCGGACTCGGCGAGAAGGAGCGCGAGCAACGCGCTGCTTGTGATCATCAGGCGGGCGGAGCGCATGACTTCTCCTCGAGTCACCTTGATATGCGGGGACGGGCAAACAAAGTGGGGTGTGGGGAGAGACGCAGGCAATTGCCACCAACTGACGAGCGCCGCAATGTGGGCGGAGGGAGGACGTTCCTTCGTGAGGACGACCAAATGGATACCAAGCTCAATCGCCGTCAGTTGCTGAAGGCAGCGGGCGCCGTCGTGCTGGGGGCGAGCCTAGGGAGTTGCGCACGCACGTCCAGCCCCTCGAGGCGCTTCGCCAAGGTCAAGGTATCCCCCGATCGGGTGATCCGGACCACCGTCGGCTTGCGCCCTTTTCGCACGTCCGGTTTCCGCGTCGAGGTCGAGCGGTTCGACGAAAGGACGGTCGTCCACAATTACGGCCACGGTTCGAACGGCGTGTCGATGTCGTGGGGCACCGGTCATCTGGCGATGGAAGAGGCTCTGAAGACCGGTGAAACGACGGCCGCCGTCATCGGCTGCGGGGCCGTCGGCCTCGCGACGGCGCGGCTCCTCCAGAGACAAGGCCTGGAGGTGACGATCTATGCCAAGGACGTTCCCCCGAGAACGACGTCCAACATGTCGGCGGCTCGGAGACCTGGCACCGGAGAACGTGCAACTCGCCCCGGACGAGCATCCGTTTCCGCGACCCTATGCCCGTCGCTTCTGGACCATGCTGATCGAGCCATCGATCTATCTGGATGCTGTGCTGCGCGATGTCCTGCTTGCCGGCGGAGACCTGGTCGTGCGCGACTTCGACAGCCTGCAGGCGCTGCTGGCTCTGCCCGAAAGACTGATCATCAATTGCACGGGCCTGGGCGCCAAGGAGCTGTTCGCAGACGATGAGCTCACGCCGATCAAGGGTCAACTGACGGTCTTGTTGCCGCAGCCGGAGGTGGACTACATCATAGGCGCCAACGGCCTGTCCATGATTCCGCGACAAGACGGTATCCTGCTGGGCCAGACGTGGGAGCGCGGCGAATCGTCACTGGAGCCGAGCGCGACCGAAGCGCAGCGGGTGATGGAAGGTCTCACCCAGTTCTTCGCGGACATGGAATGAGGGAGGCGCTGAACAGCGTCGGGGAGCTGAGGGTCCTACTATTGTCGTGAAAATCCTTAAGGCCAAATGAGGGGACACATGCTGAACTCCATCCTTGAGCGTCGCGTCGCGACCGTGCTCGCGCTGCTGCCATGCCTCTTCCTCAGCCTCGATCCGCAACAGGCAGAAGCACAGGAAGACGAGGGATTCGACTACGAGACGCTCCGGTCTCCAGTCTCCGGCCTCCGCGGCGTCGTGGCTACGAGTCAGCCTCTCGCGTCGAACGCCGGGCTCGACATCCTGAAGGCGGGCGGCAATGCCATCGACGCAGCCGTCGCGACGGCTGCGGTGCTCACGGTCGTGGAACCGAACAGCACGAGTCTGGGCGGTGATGCGTTCATCATGATCTACATCGCCGCCGAGAAGAAGCTGGTCGGCCTCAACGCGAGTGGTCGGGCGCCCTACGGGATGACGCTCGAGGCTCTCAACGAGAAGCTCGACAAACACGACATGGACCGGATTCGGGGGATCTACTCGGTGACCGTTCCCGGTGCCGTCGACGGCTGGTTCGAGGTGCTGGAGAAGTACGGCACCATGAGCATGGCTGAGGTACTCGAGCCCGCGATCTACTATGCCGAGCACGGCTTCGCAGTGTCGCCGATCATCGCCGACGCTTGGCGATCCCTCGAGAGAAACCAAGAGCCCTCGACCCGGGCCACGTGGCTGATCGACGGCAAGCGAGCACCCAGGGCTGGCGACGTGTTCCGGAACCCTGATCTCGCAAATACGTTCAGAATGCTCGGTGCGGATGGCAGGGACGCGTTCTACAACGGCCCCATCGCGGAGGCGATGGTCGCGTACTCGAATGAGCACGACGGCTTCTTCACGATGAAGGACTTCGCGGATCACACCTCCACGTGGGTCGAGCCCATCTACGCCGACTACAAGAACTACCGGCTGTACGAGCTGCCGCCGAACGGCCAGGGCATCGCGGCGCTCGAGATGATCAAGATCCTGGGCAACGTCGATCTGGGTGCGATGGGCCACAACTCGGCCGACTATCTGCACCACTTCATCGAGGCGAAGAAACTGGCCTACGCCGACATCCAAAAGTGGAACTCGGACCCCGAGTTCAACCATCTGCCGGTGCAGGAGATGATCTCCACCGAATACGCCAGGAGTCAGTTCGAGCGCATCGATCCGACGAGAGCGGCGGAGCGTCCGGAGTCGGGAATCAACGGAGACGGTGACACGGTTCTTTTGGAGGTCATGGACAAGGATCACAACGCCGTGTCCTTCATCTACAGCCTCTATTCGGGCTTCGGGTCCGGCCTGGTTCCCCCTGGGACCGGCTTCACGCTGCAGAACCGGGGCGCGCTCTTCTCTCGCGAGCCGGGCCACGTGAACGTCGTCGAGCCGCACAAGCGCCCGTTCCATACCATCATTCCTGCGATGGCCTTCAAGGACGGTGAGTTCTTCATGACGTTCGGCGCGATGGGTGGCGCCGTGCAGCCCCAGCAGCATGTCCAGATCTTCCTCAACGTCGTCGAGTTCGGGATGAACATGCAGCAGGCGGTCGAAATCCCTCGCATCAACCACGGCGGTGGCCTGAACGTCACGGTCGAGCCGGGGATCAGTGAAGACGTGCTGACGCAACTGGAGGCGTGGGGTCACGTGCTTCGGCGCAGAACCACACGAGGGGGCGTCGGCGGCGCCCAGGGCATCATGTTCGATGTCCAGACCGGCGTGATGACCGGTGGCTCGACGCCTCACAAGGACGGGATGGCGGTTGCGAACTAGGCTTTCCGCCCCATGACCCTCTCGCCATGACCCTCTCCTTGCGCACGCTCGCGTGTGCCTGCCTCCTCGCCCTGCTGCTCCCGGCGGGGGCGGCTGCGCAGCGCATACGGGACGTTCCCGAGGAGCTGATGCATCAGGTCATGCCCGGGGTGGACCGCTTCGTGGAGTGGGGCGTGGATCCCACCGTGATGCAGGCGTTCCGCGTCGATCCTGAAACTGGCGACGAGAGCCTGGTCGGGTACGTCTTCCACACCGCCGACGTCCCCCCTGAGAGAAGCGGATACAGCGCTCCCATTGGAACCGTCGTGGGACTCGGGCTCGACGGTCGCCTGACCGGCATGCGAATTACCGACTATCGAGAGTCGATGCGGAGTAGTCGCGGCGACTTCCTGCGACCGCGCGGTTTCCAGGAGCAGTACGCGGACAAGCACATCGGCGATGCGTTCCGTCCCTTCAGGGACGTCGAGAGCATATCGCGCGCGACGGTCAGCGTGCGAGCGATCTCGCTCGGCATGCGCAACGCTGCCCGCCGTGTCGCCGAGGCATACTTCACGCGGGCGGCGGAAGCCCCAGGAGTCGTCGCCGACGCGAACGCTCTCTCGTGGTTGGAGCTACGCCAGGCCGGGGTCGTGAAGGTGATGATCGTGGACAGCGAGATCGGCATGGCGGAGTTGTCGCTGGTGCACCTGTTCGACGATGCCTTCGGCGAGCGCCTCGTCGGCGCGGAGGCTTTGGCCAGCGCGTACCGCGCACGGGAGTCGGTCGGTGGTGGGCATGTGTTCGCGTATGGTGTGGACGGCCCGCGACTCCGTTACTTCAGCCGGGACGGGTGGTCGGTCGCTCAGGACGGTGACACGATCCCGACGCCCGAAGACCAGGTCCTCCCATTTGGACTGGCTGCGGGCGGCGTCATGTACGACCAGGTACGGTTCACTGGCGCGATGATCCTGGACGCCTCGATCGACATCACGAGGCCGTTCGAGATCCTGTTCGATCTCCGGCCGAACCTGGATCTCTACGCGGTCGAGTACCTCACGCTCGAGGCGCGCGAGGTGCTGGCGGTGGAGGCTCTGGCAGCGGCAGCGCTGCCCACAGCCTCTTCAGGCGGCGACACGGCCCCGACGGACCGGGCAAACGGGGGCGTTGGCGAGACGGCAAGCGCGAGCCCCACGCCAGGCGCCGAGCGACCCGCGAACACGCCGGCGCCCGAGCTTCCGGAAGCGGCACCTTCGGCAGAAGCGCTCCGTGCCAGTCGCGGGTCGCTCACGCCGGCCCAGGACCTCGACGTGCTCGACCTCGTTTATGCCGAAGACGAGACGATCCTCTCTCGCGCATTTGAACGAACTGAAGCGAAACGGCTCGGTGCGATGGCCGTGGTGCTGCTACTCGCCACGCTCGCTTTCTTCATGAAGAAGCGATCGATCCGCGCCGTCTCGCTCGCCGTCACGCTCGTCTTCCTAGGGTGGATCGACGGGGGATTCCTGTCCGTCTCTCACATCACGAGTGGCATCTGGCGCGGACCCTCCGTGTACTTCGACGACTTGGCTCTCCTGCTCATGGTCACCTTCACGGTGATCGCGACGGTGCTCTTTGGTCGCGTCTTCTGTGGCTTCCTGTGCCCGTTCGGCGCACTGCAGGACCTGCTCGACAACGTCGTGCCCGCACGCTTTCACAAGAAGGTGCCGCAAGCCGTCCATGACCGTGCGCTATGGGTGAAATACGCCTTGCTGGGCGGGATCCTGATTCCGGCCATCGCCGGAAGCCACGCCAGCCTGTACCAATACGTGGAGCCGTTCGGGACGGTCTTCTTCCCGAGCACCTCGGTCCTGTTGTGGGGGATCGCGCTGAGCTTTCTGGTCGCGTCCGCGATCGTGCCGCGCTTCTACTGTCGGTATGTGTGCCCGCTCGGCGCGGCGCTCGCGATCGGCTCACTCGTCTCGCTGAACCGCATCCGCCGCGTCGAACATTGCGGGCACTGCAAGGTGTGTGAGCAGGGGTGTCCGACCGGCGCGATCCGCGGCGATCTCGTGGACTTCAAAGAGTGCGTGCGCTGCAACGTCTGCGAGACCAAGCTGATCGAGGAGGCTGGCGTATGCAGGCACGACATGGAGGAGATCCGCCCCCGGCTCGTGCAGCTCCAGGTGTCAGGCGCCGCGGGAGCATCTCTTGGCTGAGCGGCCGGAGACTCCCGCGGCTGGATGGAGATCCCTCACGCGCAGGGACATGCTCAAAATCAGCGCGGTCGCGGGGGTCGGGACAGCGCTCGGCACCGGCGTGGTGTCCGAACTGCTGCGACGGGCTGCGCTCCACCGCGTGAGCCTCACCCGGACGCGGCTCGGGACGCTCGTCACGGTGACGGTCGTGCATCCCGACGCGTCGGCCGCGGGCGCAATGGTCGACGAGGCCTTCGCGGAGATAACCCGGCTGGAGGCGATCCTGAGCCGTTACCGGCCCGACAGTCCGCTTTCGCGACTGAACGCCGTGGGGAGCATCGATGACGCGCCCGCGGAGTTGCTCGAGGTGATGGCTCAGGCGCTCGACTACGCCCGCATGAGTGCGGGCGCGTTCGACCCGACCGTCGCGCCGCTGCATCACCTCTACGCTTCGCGGGCTGAGCGCGGCGAGGGGCTGCCAGACGCGGTTGCCGTGGCCAGTGCCCTCCCGCTCGTCGGCTACGAAGGCGTGCGCATCGAGGGGGCCGGCGTGGAATTCGATCGCCCCGGGATGTCGGTCACGCTCGACGGGATCGCGAAGGGTTACGTCGTCGACCGCACCGTCGCCACGCTGGTGGGAGCGGGGGCCGACCGGGTGCTCGTGGACGCCGGAGGGGATATAGCGAGCGGCGGAGCGAGATCGGTCGACGAACCGTGGACAGTGGCGGTGCAGGATCCCCGGGATGAGCACGGCACGATCGATCTCGTTCGGCTCGCCGGCGGCTGCATCGCCACCTCGGGGGACTATCTGCAGTGGTTCACCGAGGACCGCAGCGCGCATCACATCATCGATCCCCGGACAGGGCACTCTCCCACCCACACCGCGTCGGTGTCGGTGGTAGCACGAACCGCGATGGCGGCCGATGCGCTGTCGACCGCCGTGATGGTGCTCGGGCCCGATGCCGGCGTTCGCTTGCTGGAGCCTCTCGACGGGGTCGAGGGGTTGGTGGTGACGAAGGCCGGCGAGGCGGTGCGCACGAAGGGTTTCTGAGGCCCCGACTGGCTGGACGGGGCAGCGGTCCGCATATTTCACCGCTGAAGGGTCCGCATGTTCGAACGGACACCTTCGAAGGACGTCCGTCGGCTCGGAGGAACAAAGGTGACCGTGAATCTCTCGACCTCGGCTCCGCTCAAGCACTCCGCGATCGCCGCGATAGCGCTGCTGGCGTGTACGGCGGTGCTGGTCTGCCCCGCGGTCGCCCAGACTCATGCCTCCGACGCGGGAGATTGGGAAGCGCCCAGGACCGTGCACGGTCACCCCGACCTGCAAGGGAACTGGACCAACGCGACGCTTACTCCCCTCCAGCGCCCCGAAGGCTGGGCGCCCGTTCTCACGTGGGACAAGGTCAGCGAGCTCGAGACCGGTCAGGCCGAGCTCGTCGCGCTGACCAATGCGCCGAGCGATCCGGACCGCGCACCGCCTCCGGCCGGTGGTACGAACCCGATCTGCATCGATTCAGGGACCTCGTGCTACAACGAAGTCTATAGGGATCCAGGCGACCGGGTCGCGATCGTGAGCGGTGAGCCCAGGAGCTCACTCGTCATGAATCCGTCGGACGGCCGCGTACCGCAGATGACGTCCGAGGCGCGCCAGCGGATTGCCGACGAGAAGGCGCTCAGGAGCCAGTTCGGTCCGTACGATCATCCGGAGCTCCGACCCAACGCTGAACGGTGTCTCGTCTCCTTCGGGTCCAGCGCCGGTCCGCCGATGCTCCCCAACTACTGGTACAACAACAACTACACGATCGTGCAGAACGCCGACTACGTGATGATCATGGCGGAGATGGTGCACGACGTGCGCATCATTCGGCTGGGTGAAGCTGATCCGCTGCGCGCTGATCTGCGTCCATGGTTCGGTGACTCGCGGGGTTGGTATGAAGGGAATACGCTCGTGGTCGAGACGACCAACATCAATTCCGATCAGCAGTTTCTCGGGGCCGGTCCCTCGGCAGATCGAAAGGTGACGGAGCGTTTCACGCGAGTCGACGACGAGACGCTGCTCTACGAGTTCACGATCGATGACCCCTCGACGTATGAGAGTGCGTGGGGCGGCCAGATTCCGTTCAAGGCGCTCGACGGCCAGATCTACGAGTATGCTTGCCACGAAGGCAACTACGCGCTCGCTGGCGTGCTGAGTGGCGCTCGTTATCAGGAGAGGACGGAGGGGGGGCGGTAGCGAGAAGCCCCGAGGGCGCGCTCGTCAGGCGCCCACCATCTGCAGTGCCACCGCGATGCCGTGGGAGACGCTACCCGCCAGCACGAAGACATGCCAGATGGCGTGGGCGTAGGGGATGCGGCGGTTGTGGTAGAAGAACGTGCCCGAGGTGTATGCCACGCCTCCCGCGAAGAGCCAGGCCAGCGTTAGGGGGGATAGCGCCCGGATGGTGGGGGCGGCGGCGATGACGATGAGCCATCCCATCGCGATGTAGAGCGCCGTCGATACCTTCGGGAAGCGCCCGGTCCAGAAGAGCTTGAAGACCACACCTGCCGCGGCCAGCCCCCAGATGACGCCGAACAGGCTCCACCCCCAGGCGCCTCGGAGGCCCACGAGCGTGAAGGGCGTGTACGTGCCCGCGATGAGGACGTAGATGGCACAGTGGTCGAGCACCTTGAGGCGCACCTTGGTGGTCGGTCTGCGGGTCGCGTGGTAGAGCGTGGATGCCGTGTAGAGCAGGATGAGCGAGCCCCCGAAGACTGATGCTCCCACAACGGCCGCGGTGCCGGCGGCTGCCGCCAGGCTGACGAGCACTGCCGTTCCGGCGGCACTGGCGAGGATGCCTGCGCCATGCGTGAGCATGTTGGCGAGCTCCTCTCGGGGGGTGTAAGCTCGGGCGGTTACGCGCCGAGATTCTCCGTCGCGCTGGATGTCCTATCTCCCGAGGAAAAAGGCCGACGCGGCAACGAGGATCAGCGCAACCAGCATGAGGCTTGGCCACCGGTTCTGTAGGAAGACGAGGGCGTGCGTGTCCCACCCCGCCCACGAATTACCCTCGATATGGTGAACGAGTGCCTCGTCGGCGCTGCCGTGGCCATACTCACCGGAAGTGAGGAGCCGCACAGCCGTGGCTGCGTCGAGCCTCGCGAAGACACGCGACAGATGCAAAGAGCCGGTGCCGCACATGATCTGGAAGTGGCGAGGCACCCACGGCCTTCCCCAACGACGATGCGAGACCGCAAGCTCATCCAGAAGACTGTGGAATAGGGGATGGTGTGCGGCAGCCGCCATGAGGTCGTTCGACACGCCGAGCGGTTCCGTGGGTGCGAGCAGTAGGTCGGCGTCGGCGACGCGGTTGAAGCTGCTCACGCATCGGATGTCCAGATCGGCGTACACGCCGCCGAACTCGTGGAGGATGAGGTACCGGGCTGCATCCGCACGCTGCACCCAATGTGGGTAGCTGCGATAGAGGGTGTGAAGGTCGGGCCGGCTGGAAGCGAAAAGCCGGTCGACGTCCGCAGCGTCCCACAGCCGATACTCCCAGTCCGGATGGTGGTCGCGCCACGTGGCGGCCGCCTCGCGGAACGCTGTAGGTGGCGACGGGTCGCCTGATTCCCCCAGCCAAATCTGGTGAATCACGCGTGGGATCACGCCTCCGCCTCCGACTGAGCAATAAAGGTCACGTTGATCAGGAAGCCCTGAAGGAAGTAGTTGCGACCCAAGGTACACGGTGCCCGTCCACTGTTCACCTTGCGCCCCATGGCTCATCATTGTGTTCGCGAAAGTCGGACGAAACAAAGGCGCAGACCACGTGACCGCCACCTCACCTTCGGCAAGGCATCGATCTCTAGCTGCCTCCCCGATCCACCGGGCCGTCAGCGTTCTCGTGCTACTGCTGGGTTCCGCGACCTTGAGTCCGGCCGACGCTCTGGCCCAGGGTTCCCCCTACGTCCCGAACCTCGACCCGGCGTACGCGGACCTCGACGCGCTATTCGCCTTCGGCCTGGTCGAGGTACCGTCGATGGCTCAGCGTCCGTATTCGCGCATGGCGTTTGCGCGTTTCGCGGCACAGGCTCGCGCTACGTTGCATGGCTCCGACGAAGGCCGAGCTCGCTTTCACGAGGCGCTCGGCCGTCTCGAGGCGCGTTTCGCGCACGAGATGACGTTGCTGTGCGAAACGACGGACGATGTGTGTGGCCGCGCCGACGCCGGCTTCTCGGCAAGGTCCGCGGCGTTCGCTCTGACGTCGGCGGACAGTCCAAGTCGGCCAATCCGGGTGAGCTACGACGAGGGCTTCATCGAAGGCGACGTCAACCCGCTGCTAGAACGCAATCAGGGACGGATCCTCGCCGACGGATGGACGGTGGCGGGGGAGGCGACCGCCGATATCCAGCTCACTCCCCGAGTGGCGGTCCAGCTCCGACCTCGCGTGTGGCATTCTCGCCCTACCGGTATGTCCAGCGAAGAAGGCGCGACGCTTCTGGACGCCTACGTGCGCGGTGTATTTGCCGGAATGGCTTTAGAGGTGGGTCGGAACCATGTCGCCAGCGGTCACGGCCGATTGGCCGGACCCTTGCTCTCTCACAACGCTCGCGGACTCGACATGGTGCGGGTGTCTCACGAACGCCCGGCACGACTTCCTTGGTTTCTTGGGGCTCTAGGGTCCTTCACCGGAGCGGCTTGGGTCGCAGATCTAGGCGGCGACCGACTGATACCGCACGGCAAGCTGATCGTCTTCGAGGCGAGCCTACGCCCCAGCCGGTCCGTGGAAATAGGCCTGACCCTGCTCAACAACCAGGGAGGCGAAGGCGCTCCCGGTGCGACGGTCAAGGAGCGACTCCTCGACATCTTTCTCATCAAGCCTCAGGGCGAAGAGATCTCGGACAAGGTCGTGATGGGCGACGTACGCGTCACCTTGCCCAGCAAAGGTCTGGAGTTCTACCTCGAGGGACTCTCGACCGATCTGGACGCGACAATAATCAAACACGCGGAGTCCTTCTGGTCCGACGCCGCGTGGACCGTCGGAATGAAGGTCGTGGGGCGAGGCCGCGGAGGACGTCTCGACCTTTGGCTCGAGGGTCACATCGCGGGGCTGCGTCCGCATACTCATCACCAGCTCCGCGACGGCCTTACCGTCGGCAGACGCCTGATCGGAGATCCGATGGGTCCTCTGGCTACATCGTGGCGGGGTGGCTTGGATTGGCGAGGTCGGTTCGATGTGGTGAGCTTTGCCGGCACGTGGGAGCGGTACAGCGGGGATGATTGGGCCTTTCCAACAGATGGGCTCCCCCGCAGACGAACCGCCGACAACCCTGACGAGATCCGCCTCAGGGCCACGGTCGACTGGACGCGCGAGCACGCCGGATCGGAGCTGCGCACGTCCGTCCGACTCGGGTACGAGCGTGTCACGCGCTTCAATTTCACCGACCAGAACCGGTCGAACTATCTGGCTCAGATTCAGGTGGCCTGGCTTCCGAGCTAGCGCCAAGGCCGCCGAGCCATCACTGGACGAAAGTGTCCCCATTGGGCTGGAAGTGTCGCCACGCGAACCAGAAGAGGACGAAGGCATCGCTCCGTGTGATCAGGCGCTCTCCAAGCAACGGGCCATCCGTCGCCGCCCCACCGATGGTCCAGGTGGAGCCGGTCTCCGCGTCGACCCACACACCCTCCCCGGCGACGCTGAAGGTCAGCGTTTGGCCCGCGACCCGTGCATCGAATGCGACCGCGGTCTCGCCGTCCCTTGCGTCGTAGAAAACGGCCGTGGGGATGCCGCCCACCGACTCATTGACGACGGACGTCGGTCCCATCCCGAAGAGTTCGCCGAACGGGTATCCCCGCCCGCCCTCGCCGATTCGGATGGCGAGTACACGCTCCTTGATGGGGCGCGAGCCGTCCACGCTCATCGGGTAGAGAAGTTCCGAGCTCGTAAGCCGGTCATAGGAGCCGTACGGGTAGGAGCGGTAGTTTCGAGGAATGCCGGTATTGGCCCCGACGACCTTCGTGTCCGGGTGCAGCGCCTTCCAGCGGCCCCAGCTCATTTCCTGAACGGAGCGCAGCGCGAGCGCTCGGTCGCGGAAGGCCGTACACTTCCCTTCGGCCGAGAGCTGCGGCCCGTACACGGCACCGGTGATGCGGTCGAACATCACGAGATTGTTCGCGAACAGCAGCCCGGAGACGCCCAGGTCGAGCCGGTTACCGTCGATGAAGGGATCGAAGACGATCCCCGAGCCCGTGAGCGGGCAGAAGGTGGCTGAGATCCACGTATCCCCGATGCGGTCGTTCACGATCTCGTGATGCCAGAGGATGTTGTGCGGATACGCTCGGGCCTCCCCGTTGACCACGACGCCGAGCACGCGGTCGAAGTCGAAGAGGTATTGCGCCCAGGGATCATCGGGTAAGACCATGTCCGGCAGCGTCAGCGCGGGAATCGCGTCAGGCGGCAGAGTGGAAACCAGCAGGTCCGGATCGAGGGAGCACAGCAGATTCCCGTCCAGATCGACCAAGGCCTTGTCCCCGCAACCAGCTGCGATGACCGCCGCGAGCAGAACGGGCACGAGCCCGAGTCCGGGTGTCTTCATGGTTATCCCACCTGAGATCATGCTTGCACTTGTCGACCCAATGCGTCTGAGGTGTCGTGGGGTTCCCAGTTCGGCATGGTTCGGGAAAGCCGCTACGACCCTTCCGGCCAGCTGTCCAAGCCCGACGACAGCCACACCCACGTTTCGGTCTGGAAGTCCGCCCAGGCGAACCAGAACGCCACGTACGCTTCCGGTACCGGCTCGAGCCTTTCCCCCGCCAGGGGGCCCTCGATGGCCAACCCGTCCAGGCGCCACCGTGTGCCGGTGTTGGAGTCGACGAAGCCGTCGCTCGTCACGTCGAAGCTGAGCTCCGCTCCGGCGACTTCATCGAAGAAGGAGAGCGCCGCCTCAGCGTCGCGTTCCCAAAAAACGACCCCGCCCCGCCCGGCGTGTAAAAACGGAATCGCGAGTCGCTCGCTCGTCTTGAGCTCCTCGAATGGGAAAGCGGAACCGCCCGTAAAGCTGTCGGGAATGCCGAGCACCCGCTCCTTGGGCGGACGCCTAGGATCGATCTCCATCGGAATCAAGACGTCGGGGTTGTCGATGCGCTCGTACTCGGCGTTGGGCGGCAGGGAATACGGCCGTTCGATGCCGGTGTCGCTGGACACGACCAGCGTGTTGGGATGCAGCCGCTTCCACGCATCCCAGCGGATCTCCCACGAGGCGACCATCGGGAGCGACACACGGGACCTCGCTAGAGGGCCGCACTCTGCGCGCCGGCTCATCTGCGGGAAGAAGGAGGGCTCGTCTGCGCGGTCGTACAAGACGAGGTTGTTGCGATACAAGAGACCGCTGACGCCGAACTCCGCGCCACCGACCGCCGATCGATCGAAGACCAGGCCAGTGCCCGTGAGCGGACAGTACGAGATCGAGAGCCGCGTGCTCCCCCGATTCAGGTTCACGATCTCGTGCCACTGGAGAACCTTGATCGGGAACGCCAGAGGCTCACCGTCCAGAAGCAACGCGATGACCCGGTCGTCGTCTTCGAGGTACGAGGCGTCGACGTGATCGGAAGCGACGAAGGCGGGGTCCGTCAGCGCCGGGATGGCGTCGGGAGAAGTGATGTAGCTCAGCTCGGCACGGGAGCCGATGCAGAAGACCTCTTCTTCGTCCTCCTGGGCGGGATCTGTCACCGCGAGGCCCGTAGCGTCGCACGACGCCACGGCGAGCACCGCGACGAGGCCGGGACCAACGCCCGTTAGGACAGAATTCCGCATCACCTCACTCTCCATCCCGGTGAGCACGTGTTCATCGCCCACCCAATCAGTTGGGCCCTCGGGCGGTTCCGAGGGGAGAACGCCAGCAGCGTGTGCGGCAACCTGCAACGGGTATCTACATCGGCAAAAAAGTGCCAGCCTCGAACCGCTTCCGGTCCCCGAAACGCCTGGAATAGGGCGATTCTCGTCTTTGGCACGGTTCAAGCAGTTGCGAAGACTGTCGCGTGGATTGTGATCCCCCACCGACCGGCCTCCATCTCGGGGCCGGTGTGTTAGGGGGGGCGTCAGAATAGAGGCTCTACCCAGGCACTCGGCACCGGGATTCCTGTCCTAGCACCATCCCGGACGTGACCGCAGTCGCAGTCTGGCTGCGTACATGGCACACGTCCGCCGGTTCGCGTTCTCGGACCGGCGAGGAGGAGCAGTGGGACGATTGATTCGGGGAACCGGTGGATTCTCTATGGTCGAAATGGTCGTCGTGTGCCTCATTGTCAGCGTCCTGATCGGCGCAGGCGTCAGGTCGGGAGGGGGAGTCCTGGACAAGATGGCCGTGGATTCCTCGCGCAGCGCGTTGGTAGCGCTGCACGCTCGAGCCCGAGCTCGGGCCATCGAACATGGGACCGTTACGCGGCTGTTCGTTGATCCCGCTGGCGACAGCGCGTGGGTCTCGGACGGAGCGGTGGTCGTCGAGCGCGTGGACTTCGCTACCTCCCACGGCACGGACATCGTCGCCGACGAAGTGCTCCTGCTGTGCATGGCGCCTAACGGAATCGCCGACACCGGGTGCAACTCGTTCGACTCATCGGTCACCATCGGGTTCGCGCGGGGTGGCGAGACCACGCAGCTCACGTTTCGCCCCCTCGGCCAAGTGATAGTGGGCACATGAGCGCGCGCATCACACCTGCCGACGGCCACTCCGGCGGGTTCACCCTCATCGAGGTCGTGATGGCCATCATGATCCTGACCTACGGTATGCTCGGCATGGCCGGGGTCACCCTGCATGTGGTCCGCCAGGTCCAGATCGCTGAAATGGACACGGACCGGTCCGCGGTGTTGCAGTCGGTCATAGAGCGCGTTCGCGCCGAGTCGTTCGATACGTACCAGACCGGCAGCGACACGGCCGGCGCGTACACGGTGGAGTGGCAGACGTGGGCCGAGAACTCGCGTGCGAAGGGTCTTCGTGTGGTTACGACGGGCCCCGGGCTAGTGAGCAACGGTGGCCCCGTGATGATCGCGGCGGACGCGACGGATACCGTCGAGTACCGACTGGTGCGACGATGAACGCAGCGAATCAGCGCGGGTTCAGTCTGATTGAGCTAACCATCGTCGTGGTGCTGGGGATGCTCGTGCTGGCTGCGGTGCACAACGTCCTGACCACCAATCTGCGGGCGTACACCATCCTGAACTCGAAGGTGCGCTCGCAGCAGACCATCCGCGGCGGTTCCCAGATCCTGTTCGCCGCGCTCCGCGAAGTTAGCCCGCGGGGCGGCGACCTCATTCGTATCGCCGCCGACTCGATGACCGTGCGCAGCTCGTCGGCCTTCGGAATCGTATGCGGAGCGGTCACTTCGGCTGAGATGACCGTGATGCGATACGGCCGCTGGATCGGCGTTGGCGACTCGGTCTTTGTGCTCGCGGACAACGATCCCGGGAAGGCTTCGGACGACGTGTGGCATGCGGCCTTGGTCGGCACGGTGGACACCACTGTCACATGCGGGGGCGGGGATGAGGCCCAGAAGATCACACTGCCAGGCATGGAGGCGGCGTTGGCGGCCGACTCGGTGCTCCCGGGAGCGCCCGTGAGGGTGTATCAGCACTATACGTACTCCCTCGCGTCGCTGGACGGGAGCTGGTACCTGGCGCGAAGCGCTCCGTCCGGAGAGGCCGAGCCCTTGGTGGGCCCTCTCAGGTCGCCCGGCGAAGGCGGGCTGCGGATCGAGTATCTGGACTCGTTGGGGGCGACCACCACGATCCCGGCCGACGTGGCGCAGTTCCGGATCACGCTCAGATCGGCTCCGGGAGCAGCGCGTCCGGGCGGAGAGCCGCTCTCGGACACCATCGTGACCCGCGTGTACGCCAGAAACTGACCGGTCCGACCGGTTGGAGGGATAGAGATGAACATGCAGGACGAGCGCGGCTTCGCGCTTCCAATGGCCATCTTCGGCATGCTCATCGCGGCGGTGATCATCACGGGCGCCACATTCCTCGGTCGCCAGGAGCTCCGGGTGGCGATCGCGAACAGCAATGGCATCCTTGCGCTCTATCTGGCCGAGCGCGGTCTCGCCAACACGATGGTCGACTGGGACGCGGTGGTGCTATCCACTCTTCCGCTCTGGGGCGACACCACTCTCACCGACACGCTGGACACAGGTGTCGTGTCGACCGAGGTCACGCGCGTCGGCTCGCGGATCTACGTCTTGGAGGCCACGAGCACGGTGACTAAAGGGGGGGAGGTTCTTTCCGGTGCGAGCAGGCGAGTGGGATTGGTCGTTCGGCTCTTCACCGCGGATATCGATCCCCCGGCGGCGTTGACCACGCGAGGAATCACCTCAGTCGGGGGGACAGCCGAAGTCCACGGTGAGGACGTGGACCCCGCCGAATGGGGCGGGCTCTGCTCCTTCCCGGCCGAGAACAAGCCTGGCGTGCTCACCGACGACGCCGAGAACGTGACGACCTCGGGCCAGGGCGAGCTCACTGGTAACCCCGCACTCGAGGAGGACACGACGATCTCGAACAGTACGTTCACGCAGTTTGGAGAGATGAGCTGGGACGACTTGGTCGCACTGGCGGATCTGAGCCTGCCCGCTGGCACCATCAATGGCACGGGACCCGCTGTCGTGAGCGGCCAGTGCTCGACGAGCGTCCTGACGAATTGGGGTGATCCACTCAATCCGACGGCCCCCTGCGGGAGCTACTTCCCCCTCATCTACGTCAACGGCGACGCCCTCATCCAGTCCGGGGGAGTCGGGCAAGGGGTGCTGCTCGTCGAGGGTGATCTCGACCTGCGCGGTGGTTTCGTCTTCTACGGAGCCATCATCGTTCAGGGCAACTTCGACACACAGGGAAACGGGAATCGCGTGTTCGGTGGCGTGCTCGCCGGCAACGCGAACTTCGAGAGCCAGAGCGTGACCGGTGGCTCCGTGATTCAAAACTCGACCTGTGCGGTCTCCCGGGCGATCCTCAACAGCAGCTCGCTGAACAGGCCGCGCCCGCTGGGGATCCGGAGCTGGGTCGACTTGTCTTCGGCGATGAACTAGCGCGACGGTCGAGGTCCATCGCCCGCCGGAGGTCGACGGGACCGGCGCTGAGCCGAAGAGGTTGTCGATCGACCCAATGTCGTCGAGTATTGAGCGTTTCTTGCGCGTAGCGCGTACTCGGTAGGATGTTGGCTTCGGAGAATCTTCCGACACCGAGGCATCCGTGGAGGGTGCCGCATCCTCAGAGAGGACCCCGACAGTGGGCCTATTCGAATTCGTCATCGCGTTGGTCCTGATATCGACGCTCGGCAGGGTGTTGAGCCGTCGTTCCCCACGGCGGCAGCCGCAAGCGGAGCTACCCCCTGGCCAGCGTGCGGAACTCGACGGTATTCGTGACGCCATGCACGATTTGAGTGGCCGCCTTCAGCGCCTGGAGGAAGAGCGGGACTTTTACAAGGATCTGCTCGAGGCGCCGGGGGGGCGTCGTGAGATCTCGCCACCCGAAGGGGAGTGAGCGTCGTGGCCTTCCGACGCCATCCACGCACCGCGCATGGTCGAGCGGATGACGGCCGTTTGGCCTTGCCAGCAACGCCGGAGACGGCTAGACATTCCCCCATGATCAGCCAAGCCATCGACCGAGATTTCAATGACCACGCCGGCTGCGCGTGTTGTTGTTGTCGCCCCCCGGGCCGAGGCGTGCTGACCTAAGCACCGACTCCTGTCGGTTACGTCGCCCGCCTGGCTCTGCCCGGCGGGTTTTTTTACGTCCGTCAACGAAATGGAAGGCCATGACCCTCCACGTGATATATGAGAACCCGGCTTGGTTGCCTCCGCTCGAGGCGGCGCTGGAACGACAGGGTGTGCCCTACGCGCTCCACTTCACCGACGGTGGAGTCTTCGACCTGTCGAGCCCGCCTCCGCAGGGGGTATTCCTCAACCGGATGAGCCCGTCATCACACACGCGGGGCAACCAGGGCGGGGTACGCTTCCTTGGCGAGTACCTCGGCCACCTGGAGGCGTACGGCAGGGGAGTGCTCAACGGCAGCCGGGCCTTTGCGCTCGAGATGAGCAAGATCCGTCAGGACCGAGCTCTGCGCGCGTTCCGCATCCGCACACCACGAACCGTCGCGGTCGTCGGTCCCGCCAAGTTGAAGGCGGCTGCCCGGGAGATGGAGCTGCCCTTCATCACCAAGCACAACCAGGGAGGGAAGGGGCTCGGCGTGCGGCTCTTCCGTGACCTCGACAGCTTCGACGCCTATGTCGACGGCGCCGACTTCGTCGCGGGTCCGGACGACGTGACGCTGCTGCAGCAGTACATCGAGCCGGCGGAGCCGTTCATCACTCGCGTGGAGATCGTGGGGGGCGTCTTCCAGTACGCTATCCGCTCGAGCACCGAGGACGGCTTCGAGCTCTGCCCGGCCGTCGAGTGTGGGCCCGAGGACGCGCTCTGCCCTGCGGAGGGGAACGGCAAGTTCTCACTTCGCGAGGATTTGACGGCGGACGACCCGCTGATTCGCCGCTACGTCGATCTCATGGGAGCGCTCCAAATCGATATCGCCGGCATCGAGTTCGTCGAGGACCGAAACGGCGTGCGCTACACCTACGACATCAACGGGACCACCAACTACAACCAGGAGGTGGAGGAGCGCCACGGCCTCGATGGAATGGCCGCGATCGCTCGGCTGGCGGCGAGGACATTGGCGGGGGCTGCTGCCACGGCGGCCTGAGAGACTGAGCTGAGCGGGATTCACGCCTTCGGGGCCTGATCTACATCGGCGGTGGGGTTTCGCCGGTCTCCTCCGCCGTTTCTTCCGGGGCCTTTGACTCGGGCGCCGGTGCCGCAGCCACATCCGGCGCGCCCGGACACCATTCAGTGTGTGCGCCCTTCGTCATCCCGCACTGCATGCAGCGATCCGTCGCGACGTCCTTGCGGTCACCGGAGCGTCCGAACAGTCCTCCGAGGAAACCCATGGTTACCTCCTGCCGAGGGATACTGCGAGGACCCAGTCTTGGGGTGAGTATATTATGGGACCTCAAGCGACGAGATGCGAAGATTGGGGCTGTGTGGCTCCGCCGACCCCTCACACCATGGACGTCTCAGATGGCTGACTATACACGACACGCCGACGCTTTTTCGAGACCACCCCAGTATCTAGCTATCTGCCCCGCCGAGTGACCACTCGGATGATGCCGCCCGGGTAACCCGTACCGTATTGGATCGTGGCGTCTCTCATGTCGAGGAACTCGATCCGTTCGACCTCCGCGACCGAGATCCCGGTCAGAGATGCGATGTCTCCCCAGGACGTCTGATCCATGAAGACCACGGGGAGGGCCGGGCCGCCACCGGGGGTGCCCTGGCTGCGAGAAGCCCGGAGCCAGCGCGGCCGGAGTTGCTCGATGATGTTGTAGGCAGTGCCAACGGCGTTGGGAAGGTCAGCGATCTGCTCGGCCGTGATTTCGTTGCGCGGCCCACTCCGCCGACCCGTTCCCGCTGTTCCGGTCGTACTACAAGCCGAGATACCGACGAACATGCCGAGAAGCAGGACGCTCGTCGCGGCGCGAGGAACCCTCGCGACAGTAGATCGCTTCACATCGACCTCCAGCCTGGAGTGACCTGGGCTCACCCGGCCCGTCCCGCCAGTCTATCGCTTGGCGACCGGCGGGAACACCCACCGACCGATGGCGTGCCAACCGAGGCACGACATCAGAGCGCCGTGCCTACCTCAGAGCGGCCAACGGCTGAAATACCCGAGGACCAAGGACGTACCAGCGGGCAAGTTCTTCCCGGCCAACGCGATTCTCGCTCCTGCACTCAAAGTGCCCGAAGCGACCCCGTAGGAGATCTTCGGAGTGACGAGGAGCATGGAGCGCTCCGCGTTCGGTAGGGGAACGCCTTCGATCACAGGGGTCGTGACGCTCTCCATGCCTTCGACGATGAGCTGGAAGCCAAGCCTCCCGCGGTTTGCTCCGGCTTGTGCCAGGAAAAACCCCTCATCGCCGAAGTCTCGCCGCGCCTCGACATTGGTTTCCCGCCACCGGTACCCCACCCACCCGCTCACGTAGGCCGGGAAAGGGTAGAAGGAGTGCCCGATCTCGGTCATGAGCTGCCAGTCCGTCTGCCCGTCACCGAGTGGGATGACGTCGGAACTCACAGCGAAATCTCCCACGGGCACCTTCACACCAGCGCGCACGGCTAGCGGAAAGTCTGAACCGAGATAGAGGAGGGGTTGAACGCGAAGGTAGAGATTGCTGTCCCCGATCCCGGTACGGACGAGGTCGTCGCCCGCGTCCTTATAGTCGAGCCGCTGGTACGGGACCTGCAGCCATCCGTCCACGCCCGGCAGGATCCCAGCGGCCACCGTGAGAAATGCGGAGGTGCTCACCGCGTGCCCGTCCGCGAAGAAGTCGATCACGCTGCCATCGATGTCGAAGATCCGCCGGGTGTCCAGGTGGTAGACCGTGAGATCAGCCCATCCCTGACCGGGCGTCTCGACCCACTGGGCTTCGGCGGAGGCCGCGAGCGCCGCGAGAGCTACCGCGAGCCATGCACTAGCGCGCCCGGGACTCACTTCAGGCCACGCTGATCTTGCGCTCGAAGAGCTGAGGCAGGCCGGTCTGTCACACTATCTGAGGCCCATGGCCTCCCGGAGCTGGGCCGCGGTCATTCCCCTCACGTAGACCGGTGTACCCCGGTCGAACTCTCTCGCCCGGGAGAGGGCCCCGACCACGACCGGGTCGAAGCCGGCGTCCACGACGAGGTCCACCACCGTCTGGATCGCGTCCTGGTCGTCGGCCGCGATCGGGATCCCGATCTTCTCACCCTCACGATGAGCTTCCCGCTCGACCTGCCTCGCGCTGAGCGCGTTGAACGCGCGCACCAGACGGACACCCGGCAGGTACTCGGCGGAGGCGACCCCGGTTCCCCGAGCGATCGCGTCGTCTGCCATCGGTCCGTCGCGGTCCGCACGGGGGTTCCCGCAGTCGATGACGACCTTACCCTGCATCAAAGGCGCGTAGTCCTGGCCCACCTGGGGGAGGGCGCCGTACGGCACCGCGATGAGCACGGCTTCCCCGAACGTGGCGGCCTCCTGTGGGAGGCCGGCGCGAGCCCCGGAGCCGGCTCTCTCGACGAGCTCCGTGAGCTCCTCGGGATGGCGGGAGGAAAAGAGAATCTCGTGTCCCGCCCGCGCCCACTGCAGGCCGACCGCCCCTCCCATCTGTCCGGACCCGATGATCCCGATCCTCAACGCACCCCGTGGCACTCCGGCTGCCCATAGCCCCCGTGGTAGGAGGCCCGGGGCAAGAACCAAACCGGCCGCCGTCGCGCCCGCCCTGACAAGAAAGGCCCGTCGCGACTGGGTTCTCCGGTCCTTCGCTCCGTGTCGCGTCATCTCTCACCTCCGCGCTGATTTCACCCCGTTGGGCCATCGAGTGCTGAGCACCGTATCCGTCAGCGGTCGGACGGACAAGTCGAGCGGCCGGCCCCATGTACCGCGAGAACGGCGCTCGAAGAGCTGGTTGCTCTTCCAACCGGTCTAGAACCGGTAGGTGTAGTTCGCCTTGGTAGACGCACCGCGTGACCGCGTGTTCAGAGTGCGGGCGTCGGGCCCGGGTGTGCAGAAGAATCAGAAGGTGCTCGCTGAACTCGACACCGTTGAGAACGGTTCCGTTGGTGCCCCCCCTGGACCAATGAGGACCGACGATACCTCGATCTGCCGCTCCGGTACTGACCAGTACCGCTCGAGCAGGCACCGGGCCTTGTCGGGAGACGTCGCGGTAAAGCCGTGCCGCTCGTAGAAGCGGATAGCCCAGATCGCGTTGCTCCACGTGCCGACGAGGACCGGCCGGGAGGTCCCCGAGAGAACGTGGGTCAGCAGGGCGTGGCCGATTCCTCGAGCCTGATGCTCCGGCCGCACATAAGCGTGCCGAATCAGCGTCACGTCCTGAACGTCCTGTGAACCCATCACGCCGATCAACTCACCCTGCTCTTGGTACCCCACGAACGACACCCCGTCGTCGATCTCAGATCGGAGTTCCTCGAAGGACATGTAAGGCTCGTGCCAAAAGTCGGTCGGGATCACTCCCTCGTAGGCACGAGCGGCGGCGTTGATGACTCCGCAGATCTGCCGAGCGTCAGCATCCGCACATCGTGAGATCATGACTGCTGCTCACCGCGCGGTCGGGCCCCCACTCGGTAGTTGAGCTTGGGCATCTCTCAGGCTCTCCAGGCCAGATCCAGGATCCAGCGGACGGAGGCCAAGGCGATGAGAAGGAGCCCTTCCCTCCGCGACAGTCTCCAGCCTGTCCGCATGAAGAGGAGCGTGATCAGAACCATCACGCAGAGCCCGGCAAGAGAAGCCGTTGCGGCCGGCTCAACCTCCACCGTGCGGATCATCCCCGTGAGCCCGAGCACTCCCAGGACATTGAAGATATCGCTACCGATGATGTTCCCCAGGCTGATTCCGTAGCGCCCCTTCACTACAGCGGCCAGCGAAGTCGCGAACTCGGGAAGGGAGGTTCCCGCGGCGATGATGGTGACGCCGATCACCCAATCGCTGAGACCCAGTGACGTGGCTAATGACGTTCCTCCGTAGATGAGCATCTGGGCCGCGACCACGATCATCAGAAGGCTTCCCGCAAGGCGGACTAGATCGATTGCAACAGGCCGAAGTGAATCGCCGCGGGAAGTCTGTTCGCCAACGAGTGGGGGGCTGCCCTCGAGAAACCGACGTCGACTCGGCACGAGATACCACAGGTATAGGATGAGAGCAGCGAACAGGACGAGGCCCTCGCCACGATCGAGGCTGAGGTCCATCCCGACGAAGGCGAAGAGCGCGATCGTGGCCACCGCCAAGACCGACCCATCCCGCCAGACGATGAGCGGGTCCGTTTGGAGCGGCTTGATCAGCGCGACGCTCCCAAGGATAAACCCGAGGTTGAATATGTTCGATCCAACGACGTTGCCTATCGATATGCTCCCGCGGCCCTCGAACGCAGCCATGAGCGTCACGGAGAACTCGGGTGCGGACGTGCCGGCAGCGACCACGGTGAGACCGACCAGACTCCCGGAAATCCCCAGGTCCCGCGCGACTCGCATAGCGGATTCCACGGTCCAGTGAGCGCTCACGGCAACCAGCCCAGATGCTGCGACCACGAGCAGGATCGAAGCCCACAAGGGCAATGGAGTCCCGCCCAACTGGAGTAGGTCACCCACGATCGGGCCTCCCAAGGCCATTGCTACTTGCGCAGAAACGATGGCGTGTTATACGTAATATGTAACAGGATTCAGATTTCGTAAATTGCGTTTCCGCTATTCCGGATCCTGATTGGCTCGATGATACGGAGAGATCAGCCGTATGAGTGCAATCGGTGTCGGCCGTGAGTCGGGCAGCCCAGGATGGACCTTCCTCACGAACCACTTCCACGTCCTGATCTGCATCGCCGAGGACCGGTCGGCGCGCTCGCGCGATATCGCCGCCCGGGTGGGCCTCACCGAGCGGGCGGTCCAACGCATCGTGACGGAGCTCTGTGACGCCGGGTACGTCACTAAGGTCCGCCAGGGCCGACGAAACCGTTATACGGTCTACCTGGATCGCCCACTGAGACACCCGGTGGAAGGTCACTGCAAGGTGTCCGAACTCCTCGAGACGGTTCGGCGTCTGCCCGTGTCGGGATGACCGCAGCGTCAGGCTCCGGTGCGCGCCAAGGTGTGACCATGAGGAGGGAAGCGTGTCCGCGCATCGACGCACGACAGGAGGACTCCGGTGAAGCCGTCATCGCTCGAGAAGCAGTTGGGGCTGTGGGACGTGTATGCCATTGCCACGGGTGCGACGCTCAGTTCGGGCTTCTTTCTCCTCCCCGGGCTCGCGGCCGCTGGGGCGGGCCCGGCGATGCCGCTCTCGTATCTGCTCGCGGCGCTGATCCTCCTACCCGGGCTGTTCAGCATGGTGGAGCTGGCGACCGCGATGCCCAGGGCAGGTGGCATCTACTATTTCCTGGACAGGAGCCTGGGTCCGCTCGTAGGGGCGATCGGCGGATTCGGAACCTGGATCGCGGTCGTCCTGAAGTGCGCGTTCGCGCTCATCGGCGTCGGCGCCTACCTGGAGCTCTTCCTCCCGGGTCTCGAGATGGGCCCGATCGCGGGAGGGTTCGCGGTGTTCTTCGGCGCGGTCAACTACTTCGGGGCAAAGAAGAGTGGGTCCTTCCAAGTGCTGCTCCTGGTTGGGCTCCTGATCCTGCTCTTGTGGTTTTGTGGCGTTGGCGTGCTTCAGCTCGAGGTGGGCCACTTCAGCGACTTCTTCGGGTCGGGTAGCACCGGAATCATCAGTACCGCAGGGCTGGTGATCGTCAGCTATATGGGGCTGACGACGGTAGCCAGTGTCGCCGAGGAGGTGAAGAATCCGGAGCGCAACCTGCCCCTGGGGATGTTCCTGGCCTTCGGCAGCGTCATCGCGATCTATGTGGTGGGAACCTCGGTGATGGTGGGCGTCGTCGGTGTGGATAGACTCGCCAGGGACGGCGGAGATCTCACACCTGTCGCGACCGTGGCCGAAAGCCTGGTGGGTCCGTGGGGCGCGGTGATCATGACGGTGGCCGCGGTGCTGGCGTTCTCATCCGTCGCGAACGCTGGGATCCTCGCCGCATCCCGCTACCCGCTCGCCATGGGGAGAGACAAGCTGCTACCCGGTCTGTTCAGCCATGTCGGTGGGCGGGGGACGCCCACGGTGGGCATCGCTGTGACGGTGGGAATGATTCTGCTGTCGGTCGTGCTTTTTGATCCCACCAGGATCGCGAAGCTGGCCAGCGCGTTTCAGATGGTGCTGTTCGCCCTTGCCTGCCTCGCAGTGATCGTGATGCGGGAGAGTCGCATCGAGTCCTACGATCCTGGCTACCGCTCCCCGCTCTACCCGGCCGTTCAGATCCTCGGCATCCTCGGTCCGTTCTGGATGATCGTGAACATGGGGCTTCTACCGACCCTCTTCACAGGCGGATTGATCACCTTCGGAGCGATGTGGTACACGTACTACGCTCGCGACAAGATCAGCCGGGAGGGTGCGATCTTCCACGTTTTCGAACGGCTGGGGCGTCAGCGATACGAGGGACTGGACCGGGAACTTCGCGAGATCATGAAGGAACGTGGGCCGCGCGAGGCCGACCCGTTCGATCAACTCCTCACCCATGCCCGTCTGCTCGATCTGGCAGGGCCCATCGACTTCGAAGAACTGGCGAACCAAGCATCCAATCAGCTGGCTTTGGATTTGCCCGTAACGGCGAGCCAACTGTACGAGGGATTCCTCCAGGGTACGCGCATGGGAGCGACCCCGGTCTCACACGGCGCTGCGCTACCGCACATGCGATCGGAGCTGCTCGACCGCTCCTACATCCTACTGGCCAGAGTGCGTGAGGGGGTTCGCTTCGAGAGCGAACCAGGTGGGGTGGAGCGTGCTTCGGAGGAAGCGATTCGAGCGGTCTTCTTTCTGGCGAGTCCGGAGGCGGATCCGGGACAGCACCTCCGGATTCTGGCGCACATTGCGCGTTGTGTGGATCAGGACAGCTTCATGCCCGAGTGGCTCGGGGCTGAGAGCGACGAGCAACTGAAGGAGGCGCTGTTCCGAAACGAGAGGATCTTCGTGATGATGCTCGGGCATGACCGGGCCGGCTCCGCTCTGATCGGCCTCCATCTGCACGAGGTGTCGCTTCCCGACGGTACGTTGATCGCGATGATCCGCCGCGGCGATGAGCTCGTCATTCCGAGAGGTGATACGGCGCTTCTCGACGGCGATCGGCTCACCGTAATCGGGCGGCCGGAGGGGATCACCGCTCTCCGTGAGCGCTACGGTGTAGCGGCGCCGTAGGCGTGTTTTCGGAGGAGTCGCCTGAATAGACAGCGCCCATGCATACCGCACACGCGGGGGGGCGGCGGCGTCTCCCACGTGATCTCTACCAGTCAACGTTTGAGCATTTCGGCGGTACTGACTATGAGCGAGGCCCCATCTACGTTGGAGGAGGACCTAGCAGCTATGGTCAGCAAGGGCCTGCGAAAGTGGCGGGCATGCGCGGGAGCTTGTGAGCCGTGATTTCGCGTCCCTTCCGGACGAAGAACTCGCTCGGCGCACCAAGGATGGAGATGCCCGGGCGTTTGATACTCTCGTGCGCAGGTACTTGCGCCCAGCGCTGGCGGTCGCGTTGGAGTTCGCCGACGCGAGGGACGATGCGGAGGATCTTGTCCAGGAGGCGTTCCACCGGGCACTCAGGCGCATGGAGGACTTCGATGAGCGCCGTTCTTTTCGATCGTGGTTTTTCACGATCCTCCGCAACCTCGGACGAAACCTGGTGGCGGGGCGGCGGCGGTGGCAGATGGGAGACTTGCCCGAGACACTCGCTGCGGAGCAGCGGAGTCCCCACGACGACGCCGAATGGAGCGAGACGTCTGAACGACTTTCCGCGGCGATCGAGGGACTGCCGAAAATGCAACGAGCGTGCCTCAGACTCTTCGACCTCGAGGGATTCAGCAATGTGGAGGTCGCGGATATGCTGGGCATAAATCCTGGGACCGTCCGTACGCATGTGCATCGTGCCCGACGGGCACTTCGCGAGATCGTGCCACGCATTGGTGGAAGCGATAGCAGGGAGGAAAACGATGAGGACTAACGGGCTCCGCGGGCTACGGTCACGACTTCCGGCAGGTGCTGCCTATTGGGATGCGCTTGCCAAGCGAATTCTCGAGAGCGCGCCGCCCCTGCTGAGTCAACGAACCGCGTGGTGGGACTATCCGGCGTGGGTGAGCAATAGTTTGCTCGTAGGCACGGTCGTGGGCGTTGTGGCAGCTGTGGCACTCTTGCCGGCTCCCACCAACAGCGCGGTGCTTCGAGCTGCCTCTGTCCTGGAGCGTGCCATCGCCCCGCGCGATGCGCTGGCGGAGCGTGTCGTCGTCGGGTCGTCGCCGCCGTCCATCGCGGACTTGCTTCCCGAGATCCTGGCTGAGGAGGGTCGCTAGCATGTCCAGTCGGCGATGGCGAGCCATGCTCACGGCGGTCTCGCTGGTCGTGCTCGGTGGAGTTCTTGGGGTCACGCTCGACCGAGTGTGGTTCCTGCCAGCTTCGATGGACGGCGATGGGCCGGCGGATGCTCAGACGGAAATGGTTACGTCCCTCCAGGCCGAGCTCGGGCTGACTCCGACGCAGGCCGACGAGATCGCGGCCATTCTTCTGCAGTATCAGGGACACGTGACGCAGAGCTGGGAGGGTATGCGGCCCGGTCTTCGAGCGGCCATGGACTCGGCCGGGGCTGCGATCGAGGCTGTTCTGGCCCCGGAGCAGCGTGAGCGGTTCAGAACCTGGATCAGAGAGCAGCATGGCCCCAATGGCAGCATGGGCCGAGGCCGGCGGCCATGAGAATCCACCGCTCTGGGAAATAGCGAGTGATACAGGACGTCCGCTTCGCACTGAGGACACTTCGCAGAAGCCCCGGCTTCACCCTGGTCGTGATGGCGACCCTAGGGCTCGGGATCGGCATCAACACCGCGATCTTCAGCCTGGTCAACGGCGTCCTTCTGCGGCCGCTACCCTACGACGAGCCCGAGCGGGTGATGACGGTGTGGGAGGCCAATCCGCAGCTCGACATTCCTCAGGCCCGGGTTGCGGCTGGCACCTACCGAGATTGGACCGAGCGCTCCGAGTCGTTTGCCGCGCTCGGCGCGTACAGTTTCGAGACGTTCATCTTGGGGGGCACGGCTGAGCCGGAGCAGATCTCGGGCGCCAGGGTGTCGCCGTCGGTATTCGACGTGGTGGGGGTGCAGCCCGCCTTGGGCCGCTCCTTCCGGGAGGAGGAGGCGACACCCGGAAACGACTTCGTGGTGATCCTGTCGAACGGGTTCTGGACTCAACGCTTCGGTGCCGATCCGGGGGTTATCGGCACTGCGATCGTGCTCGACGACGAGCCCTTCACGATCGTGGGGGTGATGCCACCACGCTTCGAGTTCCCGCCCGACGCCGACGCCGTTCGCCTCTGGAGGCCGCTGGCGATCAATGCTCAGCTCTTGGATGTCCGCGCGATGCGCGTCTACAACGTCGTGGGGCGGTTGGAATCGGGCGTGTCGGTGGACCAGGCCCGCTCCGAGATGGCCGCGATCTCCCTCGGGATCGCCGAAGAGTACCCAGAGACCAACCGTGGCTGGGGCTCCAACGTCACGCCCGCCTTGGAACAGGTAGTGGGCGACTTCACGACGCTCGTCGCGGTGCTCGCGGGTGCGGCAGCGCTCGTGCTGCTGATCGCGTGTGTGAACATCGCCAATTTGGTCCTCGCGCGGGCCTCGGTGAGCCAGCGAGAGTTCGCGATCCGGGCCACTCTGGGTGCCGGTCGTGGCAGGCTGCTTCGCAGGTCTCTCGCGGAGAGTTCCACGTTGGCGATTCTGGGCGGAGGTTTCGGGCTGCTCCTCGCCGTGCTCGGCGTCGCGCTCCTCAAGCGCGTGCTACCGCCTGACGTGCCTCGCATCGGAGAGATCGGGATCGACGCGACGGTACTCGGGTTCGCGGCGGCAGCCTCCGTCTTCGCCGGTATCTTCTTCGGCCTCTACCCGGCCATCCGCGCGATGCGGCCGCGGCTGGTCGAGGTCCTCCAAGACGCTGGGCGCGGCGGTTCCGCCAGCCGCTTCACGCGGCGCCTGCTCAACGGCATGGTCTCGGGTCAGGTGGCGCTCGCGCTCATCCTTCTACTCAGCGCGGGCGTGATGATCCGGAGCTTCTCCCGCCTCCTCCAGGTGGAGCCGGGCTTCCGGACTGAGGACGTGATGGTTGCGGTTCTCTCGCTTCCGAGCAGCGAGTTCCGAGACCGCGACAGCCAGGTCCAGTTCTGGAACGAGCTCGTAGACAGGGTGAGCGCGCTGCCCGGGGTGGAAGCGGCGGGGGCGTCGTCGGCGCTCCCTATGAGTCCGTTGGGCGCCGAGTTCGACCTTCCCATCAGCATCCTCGGGCGCGAGGCTGCCAGTTCAGCGGAGCGGCCGAGGGCCCAGTATCGATCCGTGCTACCCGGCTACTTCGAGACGATGGGGGTGCCTCTGATCCACGGGCGGTTGCTGGACCGGTTCGACCGCGAAGAGGGACGCCCGGTGATGGTGCTCAACGAGTCCGCCGAGCGGCTGCTCTTTCCCGGTGAAGACCCTATCGGTCGGATTCTGGGCGTGCCGATGGCGGGCGAGATCGAGATCATCGGCGTCGTGGGAGACGTGCGTCACAACGGCCTCGACGCACCGCCGAGCCCCGAGCTCTTCGTGGCATATCAGAACTTCCCGCTCCGGGACATGCACCTGGTGGTCCATAGCGAGGGGGACGAGGCTGAGCTCGCCCAGGCGATCCGAGCGGAGATCGCGGCGCTCGCGCCGGCTCTCCCGGTGACCCGCGTCGCGACGATGGAGGAGCTCGTTTCCGATTCGTTGGCGCAGCCTCGCTTCAACATGGCTCTCCTCTTGAGCTTCGCACTCTGTGCGCTGGTCCTGGCCACGGTCGGGATCTACGGCGTGATCTCCTATTCCGTGGTGCAGCGGACCGGAGAGATCGGGATCAGGATGGCGCTCGGATCCGATGCGCCGCGCACATTCCGCCTCGTCGTCGGTCAGACGCTCGCCTATGTGCTCGTGGGTGGCGTCCTGGGTGTGGTGGGCTCCTTCTTCGCCAGCCAGCTCATTCGTGGACTACTGTACGAGGTGAGTCCGCTGGATCCCCTGACGCTCGTCGGCGTTGCGGTCATGCTCGTCGCGACAGCCGCTGGGGCGGCCGCCATTCCAGCTCAACGGGCGACGCGCATCGACCCGATCAGCGCGCTTAGGCCCGAGTGAGCAGGAAGCGCTCCGGCAATGCCGGATCGAACGGTCCGGTTTCCCGTGTCCAGGCGAAGCCCGTACGCCAATCGCGTCCACTGTTCCTCGTGGCCTTGGCGATCCTGTCCCTGGTCGGACCGACCGGTGCCGTCTCGCAAGAGGTCACGGAGGACGAGGCGCTGCTGCTGAGGTCCGTGATGCCGGCGGCTGACAGCTTTTCCGAGAAGCGAGGTCAGCCGCCCGTCTTCAGGGCCTATGGGGAGGATCCGGAGAGCGGAGAGCGGACGCTTCTCGGATATGTCTTTCTGACGTCGGACCTACCCCCTGAGGAACGAGGCTACAGTGGGCCCATCGAGGTGCTGGTCGGGGTAGATCTACAGGGTACGCTTACCGGAGTGCGGGTAACGCGGTACCGGGAGTCGATCCAGAGCATCTACGGCGACTTCCTCAGAATCCCAGGTTTTCAGGAGCAGTTCGCGGGCAAGCACATCGCCGACCCGTTCAGAGTCTACCGGGACGTGGCCGGCATCTCCCGGGCCACCATCACGGTGGCCGCCATGTCCCGTGGCATCCGCAACGCTGCCCGCCGCGTGGTGCAAGCGTACCCTCTGCGGCCGGAGGTGGCGGCGCCCAGCGATCCGCCGAGCAGCGCTCGCTCCTCCCGCCTGGAGGACTTTGGGCGCCTCTCCTGGCCCGAGATGGTTGCCGGTGGCCTCGTCGGGCAGATCGTAGTCAGCAGTAGGGGCCTGGTCCGCCTCGAGCTCTCGTTCGCGTACATCGGTGTCGAGGCGGTGGGCAGGATCCTGCTCGGTCCGAGCCTGTTCGACGAGGTGCGGCAAGAGGCCGAAGCCAGGGCGAGGGACGACCACGTCATGCTGCTGGGGCTCGACGGCCCGTTGTTGGACTTTTTCGAGCCCCAGGCGCTGGCTATCGCACAGGGGTCCGACACTCTCTCGTTTTCGCGAGAGGACGTCGTGCTGCTCGGCGGACCTTGGGAGGGAAAGGTCGACGGCCAAGTGGAGTTCGTAGGAATCCTGTTCATCGACCGCGTGGTGGACATGACGCGCCCGTTTACGATTCTCTACGACCTGCGCCCGGGGCTGAGCCTTTTCTCCACGGAGCACTCGGTCGCGCCCAGCATGCTGGCTCTGACGCGGGAGCCTGCCGCACCCGAGGCTGACTCCGCGCCGGCGAGCTCCGCGGTGGACACAGAACCGGTGGTGCCTGACGAACTCGTCGCATCCGGCGGAACGGTAGCCGCATCCCCGGTGAGCCGGGACCCGGCGGGAGGGGCAGGAAACGCAGTCATGGTGCCCGAGCCGACGCCCACGCCTGAAGAGCGGGGGATCACGCCGGACGAGGCGCTAGCGGAACGGGACCCCGTTACGCTTGACTTCGCAGTCGTCGAAGAGGAGACGGTCCTCGCCCGGACGCTCGCCCGGACCTCCTGGAGCCGGGTGGCGGGGCTCGTCATCCTGCTCGGTCTCGTCACGAACGCTTTCTTCGCCAAGAAGGCCATGCTGCGCTGGGTCGCTCTCTCCGGCACCCTCGTGTATCTGGGCTTCATAGATGGTGGCTTTCTTTCGGTATCCCATATCACGGCCGGCATCTGGGTAGGCCCGAGCGTCTACCTCGGCGATCTGCCTTTGCTGCTGCTGCTGGTGTTCACGATCGTTACCACCCTCATATGGGGGCGGGTCTTCTGCGGATTCCTGTGCCCGTTCGGTGCCCTCCAGGACGTGATCGACCGCTTCGTGCCGCGTCGTCTCCAGCGACCCCTCCCCCAAGACATTCACGACCGGGCGCTATACGTGAAGTACGGCGTGCTGGCGATCATCGTGCTCCCCGCGCTCGCCGGGAGTCACGTGAGCCTCTACCAGTACTTCGAGCCGTTCGCGACCGTCTTCTTTCGGAGTCCCTCCCTGCTGCTGTGGGCGATCGCCGGGACGTTCCTCGCGGCTTCCGTGGTGATTCCACGGTTCTACTGCCGATACGCGTGCCCGCTCGGTGCCGCGCTCGGCGTCTTGTCGCTCATCTCGCTCAAGCGAATCCGACGCGTCGAGCAGTGCGACTTCTGCAAGGTCTGCGAACAAAAGTGTCCGACGGGGGCCATCCGGGGGTCCGAGATCGATTTCAAGGAATGCGTGCGCTGCAATGTCTGCGAGATCCAACTGATCGAGCGGTCCGGCGTCTGTCGCCATGAGATCGAGGACGTCCGGCCGCGACTGGTGCAGTTGATGGTCGGAACCCCTGCGGGGGCGGCTGATGGCCGGTAACGAGCCGCGCCGCTTGAGCAGACGCCAGGCCCTGAGGATCACCGCGGTCACAGGGGTCTCGCTCACACTCGGCGGAGGTCTGGTGGCCGGACTCCTCCGACGAGCTGGACTTCACAGGGTGAGTGAGACACGGACTCGCATGGGGACGTTGGTTACCGTGACGGTGGTGCACCCGGAGGTCGCGGCCGCCCGGGCGATGGTGGCGGATGCTTTCAATGAGATGGCGCGCCTCGAGGACATCCTCAGTCGACATCGACAGGGCACGCCCGTCGCGCGCCTCAACGCCGAAGGGGCCGTCCGCGACGCTCCTCCTGAGTTGATCGAGGTCATGCGCCGAGCCACCGAATACTCGACGTTGACCGGGGGCGCCTTCGACGTGACGGTCGCGCCGCTCCTGAGGCTCTACTCGTCACGGTTCGAGCGCGGGGAAGGCCTTCCCGGTGACTCGGAGGTCCGCTCGGCACTCGCGCTGGTTGGCTACCACGGTGTCCACATCGACGACCGGTCCATCTTCTTCGATGAGCCGGGAATGTCGGTCACATTGGACGGCATCGCGAAGGGATACGTGGTGGACCGGACCGTGGACGTCCTCGTCCGCGCCGGCGCTGAGCGGGTCATGGTCGACGCCGGGGGAGACATGGCGTCGGGGGGGCGAGAGGCCGGCGATGAGCCCTGGACGGTTGGGATCCAGGACCCTCACGATATGGATGGCTACCTGGGGCTGGTGCGCCTTGGCGGGGAATGCATCGCGACCTCCGGGGACTATATGCAGACGTTCACCGAAGACAGGCGCTTCCACCACATCATCGATCCCAGGACCGGCAGATCGCCTGACCACACCAGCTCAGTCACAGTTGTCGCGGGCACCGCCATGGACGCTGACGCGCTGTCCACCGCGGTCCTGGTCCTCGGTCCCGCGGACGGCTTGCGGCTGCTCGAGCGGCTGGACGGCGCTGAAGGCGTGATCGTCACAAAGAGGCACGACGTGTTGAGAACGACCGGGCTGGCTCGGTACACCGTATGACGATCGCTAAGCCGCACTTCGTCCTGGGGAATATGCTGTTCATCTCGCTGCTCTTGCTGGGCGGCCACGTACTCGGTGGAGTTCGCCGTCCATATCGGGGCCGTCGGCGTTCGCCGGACGCGCCGAGCCACGGAATCAGGCACGTTCGCGATCGACGGCGACCGGATTCTGCTCGACGCCGAGGAGGCCAGCGCCGATGGAGAGCTTGGCGACGAAGTGCTCTCCGAGATTCGGATCGAGGGCGACGTCATGAACCTGGTCTCGAACAACGGGAACAATCATGAAGTGTGGCGGAAGGTTGCGGCGTAAGGTGTCGACGGTGAGCGGTGGTGACGGACGAGGCGGTAGGCCCTCCAGGGTGCCTTGAACGTCGCCTCCGCGGCCTTGCTTGCCGCATTCTTGCAGCCCACGCCGCCGCAGCCCGGCCAGATCGCCCAACAGCTTGCCGCCACGAGGGTGAGCACGGCACCCGTCATCGACGCCGTGCTGGACGAGTCGCTGTGGGCTGGGATTCCCGCCGCGAGCGACTTCCGGCAGAGGGAACCGGCCGAAGGGTCCTTGGCCACGGAGCGAACCGTGGTTCGACTCGCGTATGACGACGCCATGCTGTACGTGTCGGCCGAGCTCTTCGACACCGAACCCTCCCTGCTTCGGGCGACCGAGCTACGCCGGGACGACGCGCTCGACAGCGACGATCGCTTCACCCTCTTGCTCGACACGTTCCACGACCATCGCAACGGCTTCGTCTTCCGTGTGAACCCTCTAGGGACCAGATACGACGCAACGGTTCGGGACGAGCGTCGCTTGCGCGCGGACTGGGACGAGCAATGGGAGGCCGCGGCCCGCGTGACCGAGACCGGTTGGATCGTTGAGATGGCGATCCCCTTCAAGATCCTGCGGTTCACGGGAGGCGAGGGGGCACAGGAGTGGGGCATCAACTTCGAGAGGGTGATCAAGCGCAAGAACGAGACGGTCCATTGGGCCGGCTGGAGCCGCGACTACGAATTCACACACGTCTCTCAGGCCGGACACCTTCTGGGGCTGGCTGGGATCACGCAGGCCGAGCGCGTGCGCATACGACCCTACCTGGTAAGCGGGGCGGAGCGGCTACGAGCCGTGGCGGACCCGAAGGGCACGAAACGTGTCCTCGAAGTCGGGATCGACGACCTCAAGCTCGCGCTCACGTCGAACCTCACGGCGGACCTGACGGTCAACCCGGACTTCGCACAGACCGAGGTGGATCAGCAACGCGTCAACCTCACCCGCTTCAGCCTGTTCTTCCCCGAGAAGCGACAGTTCTTCATCGAGGGAGGAGATGCGATGCGCGCGGGCATCAACATGCTCCACTTCGGACCGCCACCGCTGGAACTGTTCTACAGCCGGCGCGTCGGACTGGCCGGCGGAGCGCCCCAGTCGATACTCGGGGGTGGCAAGTTGACCGGGAAGGCGGGAGGTCTAGACGTCGGTCTCCTATCGGTACGAACCGAGGCTGTCGGAGGCGTCGAAGGTGAGACCTTCGCTGTCGGCCGCATCCGCAAGGAAGTCCTGGGCCGCTCCTATATCGGTGGCATCGTGACGAGTCGCGAAGGCGGCGGAAGCTACAACCGAGTGCTGGCCGCCGATGCCAACCTCATAATCGCCGACCACCTGCAGGTGGGTGCCATGTTGGCCCGCTCCTTCGAGCCGGCATCCGGCGGGGAGCGATGGGTCCGGCACGCCGCCGCGCAGTGGCGTGACGATTTCGTCCAGGCTGGCTTCACCGTTCTCGACATATCGCCCGACTTCGACCCTGGCGTCGGATTCGTCAGACGCCGAGAGCGCATGATGGGCGGGAGCGTCGCTCTCAGGCCCCGACCCAGCAGTGAGCTCATCAGACAGTTCGAGATCTCTCCCAGCCTCGTCTACTTCCATGACGATGAGCGCGACCTGCAGACCCGCCGCGCGACGGTGCGTCTGGGCGCGACCCTGGAGAGCGGCGACGTGGTGCGTCTCGATCTGAGGAACCGAGTAGAAGTGCTGGAGCGTCCGTTCGCGATCGTTCCCGGCGTGACGCTCTCGGAGGGCCGGCATGAGTGGACTTCGGTGAACGTGGAACTGCGTACATTCAACGGCCGGACGGTGCAAGGGACCGTCAGCGCGGAGATCGGCAGCTTCTGGAGCGGGACCAAGCGTACCCTGTCCATCAGCGGCAGCGCTCGCCCCAACGCCAACCTGTCCCTGCAGCCCAGCTACAGCTTGAACGACGTCGATCTGCCCGAGGGCTCGTTCAGGACACACCTGGTCGGGCTTCGTACGAACTTCTCGGTCACAGGGTCCTTCCTGACATCGGCGTTCATGCAATACAACAGCTCAGGAGACCTCGCCGCCCTCCAGGTACGCCTCAACTACATCTTTCGCCAGATCGACAACGTCTACCTGGTCTATAGCCTGACACGCTTCACCGACGGCTCGTACGACGGCCTCTCCAACAGCTCTCTAGTGCTGAAGGTTACATACTCGATGCACCGATAGGCGGTGAGTCGAGCAAGGCCCATCCCACCCCACCGCCCGCCCTTGAGCTGGTCTCGAGTCAACGTTTGAGCACTTGGTCTGTACTGACAGGTATGAGAGAGCTACGACTTATAGTGCTGGCCCAGGCTGAGCTCGAGTCGATTCTGGGGGGGGAGCGGAGCCGTGAGTGATCTGATCATCAAGATCGAGGATCTGAAGAAGGACTATGCTCGGCGCGGAGACGGTGCGCGCGGGACTCGGTGACGAGCGCGGCCATCATGCGGCAGCTCGCCGAGCTCAACGCGCAGGGACAGACGATTGTCTTGGTGACACACGGGCACGACATTGCCGAGTACTCGAAGCGGCAGATCCACCTGAAGGACGGTCTCATCGAGCAGGACTTCCTCAAAGAACGGGCGGGGGCGACGGTATGACGAAGTTGATCGGACGGTGCGCTGTTCTCGGCCTCCTCCTCGTCACGGCTAGCGCTTGCGAGGGCGGTGAGGCTGCCGAAGCGGCCTCTACCGTCGAGACGGTCGAGGTCGTGCGGGCCACTCTCCTGATCAGCGCGGAGGCCACTGGTACGATCGAACCGATCCGCGAGGTCGAGGTCAAGTCGAAGGCGTCTGGCGAGATTCTGCGGTTGCACGTCGATATTGGCGACGAGGTACGGCCCGGACAGCTGCTCGCGGACATCGACCCTCGAGACGTGCAGAACCGCTACGATCAGACGGAAGCGGACCTCGAGGTGGCGCAGGTGCGGTTCGACATCGGCGAAGACCAACTCGAGCGCTCCAATCAACTGCTCGCGCGGGAGGTCATCACGGCGCAGGAGCACGAAGGGGCACGGGTCGAGTACGCCAACTCGAGGGCTAACCTCGTGAAGGCTCAGACGAACTTCGACCTCGCGGTGCTGCAGCTCGAGGACGTGCGCATTACGGCCCCGATGACGGGCACGATCATCCAGAAGAACGTCGAAGAGGGCATGGTCATTCAGTCCGCATCCGGCAACGTGTCCGGTGGCACCACGCTGTTCCTGATGGCGAACCTACGCGAGATGCAGGTTCGCACGCTCGTCGACGAAACGGACATGGGCCAGCTCGCTCCCGGCATGGTCGCGAACGTGACGGTGGAAGCGTTCCCCGATCGCATCTTCCGCGGCGCGATCAAGAAGATCGAGCCGCAGGCGACGGTCGAACAGAACGTGACGATGTTCCCGGTCATCGTGAGCATCGACAATCGCGGAGGGCTGTTGAAGCCGGGCATGAACGCCGAAGTCGAAGTGATGGTGGATGAGGCGGTGAACGTGCTGGTCGTGCCCAACAACGCGATCGTGAAGACGACGGACGTCGGTCCGGCGGCGATGGCGCTCGGCCTGGACGTCGACAACATGGATCTGTCCGAGTTCATGAGCGCCGGCCGAGGTGGCTTCGGCGGGTATGCCGCCATGGGTGGACGCGGTGGGGGAGGCGAAGGCGCTGGCCGGGGTGGCCGACGAGGCGGGGAAGGTGGATTCGGCGGTGGACAGGGCGGAGACCACAGTGCTGGACGTGGCCAGCGGGGTGGCGGTCAGTCCGGTGAGATCACGCAGGAAGAGATGCGCGCGCGCATACAGGGCGCGATGGCAGGATTCGGTGACATGGGGGGCGACGGCGGTCCGCCTCGTGAATCCCGCTCCGCAGTGGTCTTCGTGATGGGCGCCGACAGCGTGCCGCAACCCAGGCTCATACAGATCGGTCTGAACGACTGGGACCGTACGGAGATCGTGAGCGGCGTCGAGGAAGGCGACGTGCTGGTCGTCGTCGGTGCGGCTCAGCTCATGGCCCAGCAGCAGGCGTACCTCGACCGCATGCGTGAGCGCATGGGCGGAGGCAACCCGTTCGGCGGCTCGACACGCGGCATGGGCGGCATGCGCGGTCGCGGTCGGCCCCGATAGGAGAGGCGAGATGTTATTTCTTGAGATTTTGGTGGTTTCGATGGGTGCGATCCGTGCGAACCTGCTGCGGTCGGTCCTCACGACACTGGGGATCGTGATCGGAATCGCGGCCGTGATCACGATGGTCGCGCTCGGAGAGGGCGCCCAACAGAGCGTGCAGGAGCAGATCAACCGGTTGGGCACCACGGTTCTGACGATCCGACCCGGACAGCAAATGATGCACGGCGTTGCTCGTGGCGACACCCAGATGTCCGTCGATGACGCGGCCGCACTGAGAGACGGCTCGAGTGGTCTTCTGACCGTGTCGCCCGAGCAGCAGTCCCGCATGCAGGTCACTTACCTGCGTTGGAATTCCAGTAACACGCTGATGGGCGTGTGGCCGGAGTATTTCGACATCTACAACCACAGTCTCGTCGCCGGGCGCTTCTTCACCTGGGGTGAGGTCCGGGGGCGGCGTCGCGTCGTGGTGCTCGGAAGCAATCTCCCGGAGTCGCTCGGCGAGACGCCTCCCGAGCTCCTCGTCGGCCAGACGATCCAGGTGCGCGGGATTCCGTTCGAGGTGGTCGGTGTCTTGGCGGAGAAGGGCGACGCCGCCTGGGTCCGTCCTGACGATCAGATCTTCGTCCCACAGTCGACCGCGCAATATCGGGTGATGGGTGGGCGGGACCGGCTGAGCGCGATCTACGCAGCGACTGCAACGACTGACGAGCTAGACATGGCGTACGCGGAGATCGACCGAATCATGCGCCGGGAGCGCCGGATCCGGCCGGGTGAGGATGCGGACTTCAACATCAGCAACTCATCGGACCTTCTCGCAACGTTCAACGAGACGAACGAGACGTTCACGCTGTTGCTGGCGGGAATCGCGGCAGTGAGCCTGCTCGTAGGTGGCATCGGCATCATGAATATCATGCTGGTGTCGGTGACGGAGCGCACTCGCGAGATCGGGATTCGCAAGGCGATGGGCGCGACGAAGCGAGCGATCATGTCCCAGTTCCTGGTGGAAGCACTCTTCCTGTGCACTCTTGGTGGCTTCTTGGGGGTGGCCGCCGGTTACGGTGCGGCGGAAGTGATGACGCGGGTTGCCGGTTGGGATACGGCCGTCCGGCCTGAAGCGGTGATTGCGGCGCTCGCTTTCTCGGCTGCGGTCGGTTTGTTTTTCGGGATCTGGCCAGCCCGGCGGGCCTCGATCCTGGACCCGATCGACGCGCTGCGGTACGAGTAGGCACTCTAGACTCAGAAAGGCGCTCGCGAGCAGGAACGCACCCACTCGTCCTTAGTTCTTCATGGTTGTTCTCCGATCGTTGGCGTTCGTGTCTGAAAAAGAACCGCGCGCTACCGGATTCTCTCGTATTTCACCAACGTCTGGCCTGGGACGTGTGCCCCGTACACGTTGCCCGCGCGATCCGCCGCCGCGAACTCCGCGTCGCTCGGGATGAAGGCGGTCACCTGGCCGGTCCTGGCGTCCCCGACCCGGATGCCTCTGACCCATCCTTCACCCCGCCGCTCCGCGTACCAGCCGGGCAACGCACCCGTCTGCGTGTCGGTCACGTACATGACGTCGTTTGCATCGATGTAGATGTCGCTCGGCGGGCCGAAGTGGGTCCACTGCTCCAGGAAATTTCCGTCGCGATCGAAAATCTGGATACGGATGTTGCGACGATCGCCGACGAAGATCCGTCCCTGGGAGTCCATCGCGATCGCGTGGGCGTCCGAGAGCTCGCCGGCGGCGGGGCCCGGTCCTCCCGTCCCCCAGCTCAGGTCGAAGCGGCCATCGCTGGTGAACTTGACGACTCGATTGTTGCCGCCCTCGCCGTGGCCGTCCAAGACGTAGATCTCGCCGGTCGGGGCAACCAGCACGTCGGAGGGGCCGTTGAAGCGGTCTTGATCCTCTGGCCCTCCCCAGACGCCGGCGATGCCAAGCGTCATGAGGACTCTGCCTTCCGGGCTGAGTTTGAAGACCTGCTGGCCTTTCCCCTCGGCGGCGCCCGCTTCCGCGCGCGCGCCTGTAGGACCGTCGGTGACCCAGACGTTGCCAGCGCCGTCCACGTAGAAGCCGTGGGGCCACGCGAAGAGCCCGGCACCGAAGCTCGTCACCAGGTTGCCCTCGAGATCGAACTTCAGAACGGGATCCAGATCCGAGCCGAGACAACTGTTCGCGCCGCATCGGTCCAGCACCCACAGATGTCTTCCATCGGGGTCGGGGAAGACCCCGGTCACCGCACCCCACTCCCTCCCGTGCGGAAGCGTGGCCCAGTCATCGACGGCGCGATACTTCCCGGACGACTGAGCGCTGACGTCGACCGCGGCGGCCATCAAGAGCAGCGTGAGGAGCGACAGATTCCGATACCCCATCTCAGAGCCCGCCGAGCTTGAAGACGTAGAGCGCGTTGTGACCGCTCGGACTCACGAGCTCGGGTGTGAGGAAGCTGCCGATCCGCCAGGGACTCCCACCACCTCTCCCGGTCGGTATCCCGACGTACTGGACCCCGTCGATCTCGAAGGAGACGGGAAAGCCCTCGACCGAGCTGGCTAGACGACTCTCCCAGAGCGGTTCGCCGGTGTCGACGTCGTAGGCCCGTACCCAGCGGTCGTAGTCTCCGACGAAGGCCAGGCCACCGCCGGTCGTGAGCACGCCGGTCAAGAAGGGCGCTTTCTGCTCCACGCTCCAGACCTCGTCCAGCGTCCGCACGTCGTAGGCGGCCAACTTCCCGAACAGCCCTTCCTTGCCGGGCATCGGCATCCACATGCGAACGGCCGCTGTTCCACCCCTTCCCACTTCCAAGGTCGTCGGCCGGGCGGACATCTCCATGCAGCTCTGGCTCAGGGGGGCGACGAGCAGCCCGCTCTCGGGGTAGAACGCGGTGGACGGCCAGTTGTGGCCTCCCGCGGTGGACGGGCAGACGGAGAGCCAATCACCTACCTGGGCTTCTTGGATGTCCTTGCGGTAGCGGATCGCGCCGGTCTCGCGATCGAGGCCCGCGAACACGTTCTGGAAGACCGTCTCTGTCAACCCCAAGAAGGTCCCGTCCCGCCGATCGAGCTTCCACAGGATTCCGGACTTCCCGATCGATAGGTGGAGCGGGACACCGTCGACGTCCACGAGGACCTGCTCGAAGGCCTCATCCATGTCGAGTGTCTCGCCCGGGACGTGCTGCCTGTACCAGACGATCCGCCCGTCGTCTACGTCCAGCGCCAGCGTCGAGTTGGCGTAGAGCGTCGAGTCGGCGGTCGTGAGCCCACGACTCGCGGCCATCCACGGCTTGGCCTGCGCCGTGCCGAAGTAGACGAGACCCAGCTCGGGGTCCCAGCTGCCCGTGATCCATATGTCCGCGCCGCCCCTCAGCTCGAGAGGAAAGTCGCCCCAAGTGTCTCCGCCGGGCTCCCCCGGGCGTGCCACGGTGTAGGTGCGCCACAGCTCCTTGCCGGTCCTGGCGTCGTGGGCCGTGACGAAACAGCTCTCCTCCTGGAGGCGAGTGCATCCGCCGATGCCGGTGATCACCTTGCCGTCGGCCACGACGGGGCCAGAGCTGTACGCGAAGCCGAGATCGTGATCGGCTACGTCTGTCTCCCAGCGGACGACACCGGTGCGGGCGTCGAGAGCGACCAGGTTGGCGTCCAGGGTCGCGACCAGGATGAGGTCCTCCCAGATCGCCAGGCTCCTCAGGTGGCCCCGCCCGATGCTGGTGCCCTCTGCGAACTTCCGGCGGTACTCCCACAGCAGAGTGCCGTCCGTGCCGTCCAATGCTTGAATGACGTTGGCCTGGCTCGGGAGGAAGATCACGCCGTCTCGGACCAGGAACGACGATTGGCTCGTTCCGGGCTCCATCCCCCACACCCAGGCGAGCTGCAGGCGGTTGACGTTCCCCCGGTCGATCTGGTTCAACGCGCTGTAGCCCTGCGCTCCTGGAGTGCCACGCCACTGGAGCCAATCACCCCTGGGAGGGTCGGCCAGATCCGAGTTGGAAACGGGCGTGAAACGAGAGGGGACACGATACGTCCGGGTGACCCCGGTGGGCGTCTCCGAGATTTCGGCCACTTCCGGTGCGGCGTTGACGGCCTCCGGCGAGGGGACGGTCCCGATCCGGCCGGGGACCGGTGGACGGGCCGCATTCGTGGCTCCGGTCGCTGATATGTCCCCTGCGGCGAATGCTCGTCCCGGGGAGGCGAGGCTCAGAGGGGTGTCGGCCGGAGAGACCCCGTTCTCACGGAGCAGGTAGGCTGCCACCGAAGCGGCTTGCTGCTCGCTCAGCGTGCGCGGGGCGTCGGGGGGCATGGTCTCGCGGATCAGGTCGAGCAGATTCGCCACCGTCCCTGCGCGCCAGCCGGCACGGAAGCTGGGACCTGACAGTTCCGGCGCCTCGAACGAACCTCTCAGGTTCGCGAGGTGGCACTCAGCGCACGTCTGCCGATACACGGCTGCGCCGGCTTCGGCCTGGTCACGCGTGTAGGCTGCCTGCTGCGTTCCGGCTGCGCCTTGGGCCGTCGCCCGGGCGCCCGGCCATACCACTGCTGCCGCGACGAAGAAAAGCGACAGGACGACACGTTGGGGCGTGCGAATCAAGCTTCTATCCTACCGACGCTCTTCTTCCGTCCCGCCCTGCTCCTCCTCCGAGACCAGCTTGGCCCTCCTCTCCGCCACCAGCCGATCGTACTCCTCCTGGTCGAGCTCGGTGATGCCGACCCACATGTGGGACATCTCGTCGACGCCCCGTCTGCCGAATACGACCCATTGCTCGGGATCGGGGTTGAGTGGGTTAGCCGCGGTGTTGTCGAACACGGACGTGAGGAGGAGCATCGTCCCTTTGGGCAGAAGCGGCCTCGCGTCCGCTGAAAACTGATACGCGATCTGCCAGATGTGCTTGTAGTCGGAGACCTTGCCCAGCATCTCCCGCCGACCGTCCGGGTAGATCGCCTCCAGGGACATTTCCTTGCCCCTCATGTGCAAGTGGGGCCGGAAGCTGCTGATCAAGGTCGGCTGGTCGAGCACGTGTACGCCCTGAAGAACCTGTTGTCCGTGGGGCGGAATGAGGATATCACCGCCCCTCGGCATGCCACCCATCCGGTCGGCCCGCAGCAACACCTCGCCTCTGGTCTCGGTCTTCGGCTTCTCCCCCTCGGGATAGAACCAGATCCCGACGTCGACGACGTCCTGGGGGACGCTGATGCCGACCGGGAAGTAGTGGAGGCTCCACGTCACTTCCGCCTCGCCAGCCGGAAAGAGCATACCGACGTCTTCGGCGAAAATCTCGTAGCGCTTCCCTACTCCGTAGTGCGCGAGTCCGATCTGTCGGCCTCCCGCCCTCAGGTAGGCGTGGCCGTGGTGGACGACCCTGAGGCCGAGCGGCCAGGCCGGCTTGAATTCGTACGCCTTGATCCAGCGCTCTTCCTCGAGCCCGGCGAACGGCACGCTGGGGGCCCACCACTGGTCCTGACCGTTGTCCACGACGTCGTAGGGCGTCGACTGAACGATCAGATCGGGCGGCCGGCCGAACCGCTGCTCGAGCTGCCAAGCACCACCCTCCAAAAGGTCGGGGAGGGGGGGCATGTCCGCTTCGTCACCCTTGGGTGCGCCGGCATCCACCCAGCGAACGATCGTCTCGATCTCTTCATCGGTCAGAGAGACATCGTTCTCGTAGTCCTGGATCCCTACGGTCCGATCGACGTGCCAGGGCGGCATGATACGCGCTTTGACCCGCGACCTGATGCGGGGCGCATACGTCCTGGCGTCCTCATACGTGAGCAACGACATCGGCGCGAACGAATTTGGACGGTGACAACTCGCGCAGTTCTCGTAGAGGATCGGCGCGACGTCCTTGGCGAAAGTGACCTCCTGCGCTAGGGCAGGGGACGCTGCGAGCAATGTCAGAATAGCCGAGGTCGCTAGGCCGGTGCCGAGGCCCCGCACAAACCGCCAGTGGGGTGAGCTTTCTCTTGTCATGATGTCCTCCGCCCTTGTTATCGCGTGACCGTCACCGGTACGTATCCGTTCGTCCAACAACAGTGGTATTCGAAAGACGTCGTCGAGTAGATCGACTGTACACGGACGAGGTACTCTCCGGGCTCGCTGAATCTCGCCGTCGTGGTCGCCATTCCGTCCGCTCGCTCCACTTGGATCTCGGACTCGCCGAACTCCACCTGGCCGGGCCCTTGGTGCACCGTCCACCCCACCCAACTCGTCGGCGCGGGGTGGTCGACCCAGACCGTGAGAGTGAGCGGATCTCCGACGGCCACCGTGCGCGGCGATGCCGTGAGGCCGGTCCGACCCTGGAACTCGGGTCCGTCCTCTTCGAGCTTGAGCACGGGCGCCACGATGCCTCGGCCCCCGCTCTCCGGCTCGTCCAAGTAATAGGGTGGAAGCAGCTTGCCCGGGGTTGAGAGCGCCTCGCCACGAGTGCGCAGCGTCCAAACCACCCGCTTCTGCCCGAAGTCCTCGGGCACAGTGACGGTGAAGACGCAAAAGTGCCGTCGGTAGTTCGCTTCCGGCACGCGGTCGAAGTGCGTCGGCTGCATGCCGTCGAACTCGCTCGGCACAATGAAGTTGTCCGCGCCGAGAGGCACGTCGACGGCCTCTTCGGTATTGAGGTTGAAGTATCCGAAACAGATCCCGTACGAACCGTCAGGGTTCTCGTACCAGCCCTCGTAGAGGGGGACGACAACTTGGCCGGACGGCCGAAGCAACTGCTCGTTGAAAGCCCGCCTCTCTTGCGGGATCACCTGCGCCTCGCCTGCCGCCGCGAACAAGAATGCGGCACTCACGAGACCGACTGACGGACGCCACCACTGCATTCGACCCTCCCGAATCCGACTCTCCGGCTCGAGCCAGGTTAGTGCGTTGGCCGTGGGGAGGCCAGATACCCCCCCACCTCCCTGATCGCCTCGATCCCTACCACGTCGCGCGACAACAGCGGCACCCTCACGCGGGGGAGCTCGGCGAAACTTCGGTCCACGCGCTCCAGGTATTCGGCTTCCTGCGCGCGCCGGCTCTCCAGGAAGTCACCCAGTGGCACGTCGGGCAGCACCCGGTTCACCACCACTCCGGCCACCGGGACTTTGTGGTTGCGGAGGACCTCGAGCGTCTTTTCGCTCTCGAGAATAGGGAGCTTCTCTGGGATGAGGACGAGCACGAAGGCAGTCACCTCGGGGTCCAGCAGGAGCCGTCTGGCTCGGGAGAACCGGCGCCGGCGCTCCAACAGCACTTCGCGGATCTTCCGAGTGCGCTCGTCCCCGCGGGCCTCCTTGACGTCGTCGAACCAGGAGAGGTCGTCGCCGCTGGACTCCTTGCGTCGCTGGAGCCGGTCCACCGCCTTGCCCAGAGAATCGGACCGGTCGCGGCTCCGGAGCAGCCCCTCGGTCCACGCCGCCATGATCTCCGGGAGCGCGAGCAAACGAAGCGTGTGGCCCGTGGGAGCTGTGTCGAAGATGACGCGATCGTGCCGCTGGGGCCCCTCGTCCATGAGAGCCGTCACACGATCCATCAGCGCGGCCTCCTCGGCGCCGGGTGAGTGGCGGGTCAGCTCAATTTGACGCTCGATCTCGGAGTACATGGCCGGTTGCACGTACTGCCTCATCGTTGCCTTCACGCGAGCGAGGTAGCTCTCCACTTCCGCCTCCGGATCGATCTCCAGAGCGTGAAGCCCGGGCAAGATCTCGCGCTCTCGGTCGCCGATGGACATCCCGAACAGGTCTCCCAGAGAGTGCGCGGGGTCGGTCGATACCAGGAGGATCCGCTCACCCGCTTCGGCCATGCTCACGGCGAGGGCTCCAGCGGCGGTGCTCTTTCCCACGCCGCCTTTGCCGCCCACGAAGAGGATCGAGCGGCCCGCCAGATCGAGATGGGTCATGGACAGGTGGGCGTCCTAGTGGACTGGCGGTCGGCTAGCAGCAGCGAAAGTGCTCGAATGGGGAGTGATCCATGCCCATGCGGATGTGCCACTCGTGGAAACCCTCGTACAAGAGGGGCAGCAGCTCCAGCGTGTAGTAGCTCGACGGGTTTTCGATCCCCATCATCTCCGAGAAGACCAGGAGCATGAAGAGGTCGTCCTCATCTCGGCGCTCCCGCGCGAGCGCCCCGCGGTGACGGACCTCGTAGAACTCTCTGACGAGCTCCCCAGCCCGCGCCAGCCGTTCACGCCACCCCACCCACGACCTCCTCCCGCTCAGACGGTGGATCCCCCAGCGCGGCATACACCTTGGCGGGGTCGGGCCACCGCCCCCGGGCCAGGAGGCGTCCGTTCACGACGACCGTATTCACCTTGAGACGGAACAGCGTGCGCAGCGCGTCCAGAATGCCGACGTGGTGGGCGCGCGCGTCACGCAGAAGCAGGGCGATGACGGAAATGAGGTTTCGTGGATCCACCACCGTGATCTCGAGCGCGGCGCCGTAGCGCGAGCGGAGGTCTCGGTACAGGGGGCCCATGGCCTCCATCACCGCGCGCCGCTCGGGGAAACATCGCTCTCCCCTTTGCAGCAGGAAGTCGCCCTCCAACCGGCCGCAGCATCCGGAGGAGGACATCTGGGTCTCCCACTCCCGGATCAGTATGACGCTCGGCCGGGCGATCGCTTCCGTATTTCGCATGATTCGTTTCTACCGCGCCAGCGCGCCGGGGTTCACCCGGCGGCGCGCTCGCGCGGCCTTCCGCAGCGCGGTCAGCGACTCGAGGGCCACCCAGATCGTGGTCGCGAGGATCACGACGTCGAGCGTGACCAGGAAGTAGCTGCCCAGCTCCCAGAAGGCCCGGAGCTGCCAGAGCAGCGCGAGCACCGTCATGCCGAGGATGAAGACCATGGGGGCGAGTGTGTAGATCGTGGGCCGCCCCTTCTTGAGAAGGAAGACGCTCAGTACGAGCAGCGTGAGTCCGGCCAGGAGCTGATTGGTGGTGCCGAACAAGGGCCAGATGACGAGGCCCCCCGTTCCGGCTCCACCCCCCGCTCCGAAGGCCAGGACCAGGCAGCTGCCAACCGCCAAGCCGGTGGACAGCCCCTTCCCCGTGAGCGCCGGGATATCGTAGATCGTCCCCCACTCCTGAACGATGTAGCGCTGTAGCCGGACCCCCGTGTCCATCGTCGTGGCGGCGAAGAGGATCGCCATTACCGCCAGGAGCGTCTCGCCGTACTCGATCGGTAGCCCGAGACCAGCAGCGAGGATGCCCCCGCCGCCTTGCACGAACGCCAGCAGTCCTCCCGAGGCGAACGAGGTGTAGTAGCTCTGCCAGTCCACCTGCGTAGCAAAGCCCGCAGTGCACGCGATGATCGCCGCTAGGGCCAGGGCGCCCTCGCCCACCGTGCCCAGGAAGCCCACGAAGCGTACGTCCTGCTCGTTGTTGATCTGCTTCGAAGTCGTCCCCGACGACACCAACCCATGGAAGCCGGAGATCGCGCCGCAGGCAATCGTCACGAAGAGCAGCGGGATCATGGGCGGTACGTCGTCCGGGAGCGACGCGTTGATGGCCGGCGCCACCACGGTCGGGTTCGCAAGCAGAACCGCCAGGAAGAAGATGCCCAGCCCGATGAAGAGCTGGAGCCCGTTGATGTAGTCGCGAGGCTGGAGGAGAAGCCAGACCGGGAGCAGCGAAGCGACGGCGGCGTATGCGAACAGGACGAGGACCCACATGCTCGGTGCGCCCAGCCCGAGGACGGTTTCCGGAAGGGTCAGCGGTAGCGCGACGCCCACGAACATCGATCCGTACAGGAGCACGACGCCGATGATGGAAGGCCACAGGAGCGGGACGCCCTTACGGTAGAGCAGGTAGCCGATGGTGATCGCGACGCCGATCACGAACCAGGCCGGGATCACGCTGCTCGGGAAGCTCACGAAGAGCCCGGCGATGATGATGGCGAACACCGCGTTCACCATCAGGAGCAGCAGGAAGATGACGATCATGAAGAGGGAGCGAGCCCTCTTTCCGACCACCACCTCGGTGAGAGCCCCAATGGATTTGCCTTCGTTGCGCACGCTGGCCCAGAGGGCTCCGGCATCGTGGATTCCCGCAAAGAACACCGTCCCCAGCGTGACCCACAGAAACGCGGGCAGCCAACCCCACACCACGGCTATCGCGGGGCCCACGATGGGCGCGGCACCTGCCACGGAAGTGAAGTGGTGTCCCCACAGGACCCACCGGTTGGTGGGCACGAAGTCCACCCCGTCCTCCAGGGTGTGGGCCGGCGTCCGGAAGTCCGAACTCAATTGGAAGACTCGCTCCGAGATGAAGCGCGAGTAGAAGATGTAGCCCACCGTGAACGCCCCGAGCCCAATGGCCATGAGCAGAATCGCGCTCATCTATATCTCCGTCCCGATCGTGGTCCCGTCTCGTCGAGCCCGGCGGACTTCCCGGCCCGACGTGGGACTCCCGCGTGTGGGAGCCGGGGCATTATCCGGGACTGGCGGCAGTCGCGCAAATCGGGGCTACGAGCGAAGGGGTCTCGCGGTAGTGGACGAAGGACCCTTGCACGGTGCCGCTTCAGGTCGTACGCTGTCGTTGAGGCTCTCTATGAGAGTCCCGACTTTTCGTCCATCCATCGGTGGTCGTGCGGCGTAAAACCGTATGACAAGGTGGTACTGACTGATGTGTGTACCCTCCCAGCTCTGGCTGTACGCTGCCCGCTCTATGCGGCGAGGCCGGCTTGTGGGGTCCACCCTCGAGACGGAGGAGTGACCCATGTATCGATTTATCCGTTTGCGTATGACACTAGCTCTGGGGGCGCTGGCAGCCGTGCTGCTTTTCGCGCCGCCCGATCTCGCGGCCCAGGGCGGTTCGATAACCGGTCGAGTCAGCGACAGTCAGACCGGCAACCCGGTGGCCGCGGCACAGGTCTTCATCGCGGAGCTTGATTTGGGCGGGCTGACACGGCAGAACGGCTCGTACCTCCTCCTCAACGTACCCATCGGAACGCATACCCTGACGGTCCAACGGATCGGGTACCGCACGGTCACCGTGCAACTATCGGTGGCGGCTGGCGAGACGATGGCGCAGGACTTCCAGATCACGGAAGAAGCGCTCAGCCTCGACGAGATCATCGTTACCGGAACGCCGGGCGGTACTCAGCGGCGGGCCATCGGGAACACGGTCACCACGGTGGACGTGAGCGACATCGTCCAGAACGTGGCGATCTCGAACATGCAGGACCTGCTGTCCGGACGAACCCCCGGCCTCCAGTTCGCGCGACTGAGCGGAAACGTGGGGACCGGCTCGCCGATCACGATCCGGGGCGTCGGAAGCTTCAGCTTCACGCGCAATCAGCCGCTCGTCTACGTGGACGGCGTCCGGGTCAACAACGACCCGGAAGCGGGCCCCAACCTCGGTAGCGGCGACAACGTGAACGTGCTCGACGACTTCAACCCCGAGGACATCGAGAGCATCGAGATCATCAAGGGACCGGCGGCGGCGAGCCTGTACGGAACCGAGGCGTCGGCCGGTGTGATCCAGATCATCACCAAGAAGGGACGCGAGGGCGCCCCCCAGTTCAACTTCTCGATCAAGCAGGGGACCAACTACCTGAGGAATCCAGCCGGCAGGCTGGGCGACATGTTTACGTGCCCGACGGACCCGAGCCCGGGTCCGACGGACTGCTCAACCGAAGCGGAACTCGCGGGCTACAACATGTACAACGAGGCGAACCGGTATATCCGGGAGGGATACTTCCCCTGGCCTACCGAAAACCTCTATCAGAACGGTCTCAACCAGAGCTACAACGTGGACGTGCGCGGAGGCACGCAGTCGATCCGTTACTTCCTCTCGGCCAATTACGAGGAGGAAGAGGGCATCGTCTGGTACAACAAGGACGAGACGTTCAGGATCCGCGGCAACGTGGGCGTAGTCTTCTCGGACAAGTTCTCGCTCGACATGTCCACAGGGTTCGTGGACGGATACACGAGGTTCGCGGCTCCGACCATCTCCGACGGCGGACTCTGGCAGGACCTGCTCTGGTCCAACGGCTTTTATCTGGACCGCATCAATCCGTTCGACGGGTCCAAGAGCTCGCGCGCCAACGCCCGTCTCGGTGGCTTCCAGGAGCACCTGCCTTCGGACGTGGCCGACATCGAAGCCACGCGGGACTACACGCGCTTCACGGGGTCCGCGACGCTGAACTTCCAGTCCGGTGACTTCGGTTTCGCGGGTATCACGTCTTCGCTCACGCAGCGGCTCGTCGTCGGGATCGACAAGGGCTGGGACACCAACCGGAACCTGTTCCCGTTGGAAGCGGGCCCCGTGCCGGAGAACTTGACCGACTTCAAGGACACTTGGGCGTCGGTGTACTCCGAGACGGTGGACGGGACGATGGTATACGAAAGACCCGTGCAGACGAATCTCAGCTTCGATTACTCGCTCACGCTGGACACCGACGTGAGCGATGCGTGGGGGCTCAAGTCGTCGTTCGGAGCCCAGTACTACGCGGACGAACAGGACTTCTTCGCCAGCAACGGAACCGGCTTCGCTTCGCCGTTGTCGACCACGATCAACCAACTGTCCCCCTCCACGATCACCACCCGCTACGCGCTCGTCCAGAACAGGTCCCTGGGCTTCTACGTCCAGGAAGAGGTGAGCTGGAACGGTCGGATCTTCGTGGTCGGCGCGATGCGCTTCGACGACAACTCGACGTTCGGCGTTGACGCTCCGGCGCAGAAGTACCCGAAGGTCTCGGGCACGTGGGTCGTGTCCGAGGAAAGCTTCTGGAACTTCGACCTGCTCAACTCGCTCCGCGTACGCGGAGCGTGGGGGCAGGCGGGTCGCCAGCCGTCCGCCACCTCCGGCCAGAACATCTACCGGGCGATTCCCGGGCCGGGCGGGACCGCGGCCATCCGGCCGTCGAGCCCGGGCAACCCGGGCATCAAGCCTGAGGTGAGCACGGAGCTCGAGCTGGGCTTCGATGCTGCGCTGTTCGATGATCGCATCTCGGCTGAGGTCACCCATTACTGGCGGAAAGACGAGGACGCGCTGCTGAATATCGCGGTACCGTCGAGCTTCGGCTTCCCGGGCTCGGTCTCGACGAACCTGGGCCGGATCGACAACTGGGGCTGGGAGGCGATCGTCGGCGCCCGGGTCTACGAGAACTCAGCCTTCTCGTTCGACCTCGATCTCGCGGCCGACTATACGAACAACAAGATCATCAGCCTGGGTGCCTACCCGGGCACGACGCGCATCGCGCTCGGCCTGCCGTATCCCAACCACAACGAAGGTGACATCGTGGTGGCTGCGCGCTTCGACCCCGACGGCGACCGCAGGAACCCGTTCGGCCAGAGGATGAGCGCGGAGTGCGACGAGGGCATCAGCTTGGCTCCCGAGGGCGCCGCGGATCCGGAGAAGTGGGGCCGTATCGAGGGCGGCGCGGCTCTGCCCTGCGCAGACATTCCGAACCAGAACATCTACGTCGGCCGGTCGTTCTTTACGAACACCTTCAGCGTGGCACCCAGAATCAGCCTGCTCGGCAACCAGCTTCAGTTCTTCGCGCTGGCCGAGGGCAAGTACGGCAAGACGCACACCGATAACGGCGGCCAGTGGGGCCACGTCTACAACAATACGAAGGCTTCCAGGCTCGAGAACGACCCGATTTGGTCGTACAGTGATGAGCTCAACCCCGGAGGCCAGTTTACCCGCACGAAGACGTATTTCGACGCGGACTTCTGGAAGCTCCGTGAGGTCGGTGCGCGCTTCACGCTGCCGCAGGCGTGGATCGAGGGCATGGGAGCTTCGCGTGCTTCCTTGGCGGTTTCGGCCAGAAACCTGTGGACGATCTGGCAGAGGCAGGACAACATCTACGGGCAGTCGATCGCCGATCCCGAGTACGGCACGTCGTCTCTCTCCGGGACCAGCAACTACTGGGAGACCCCGCCGCTCACGAGCTTGAACCTGACGCTGCGGGTGACGTTCTGATGAGGACGATGACAGGGAAGGGATGGGGGAAGGTCACCGTGGGCCTCAGCCTCGGCCTGTCGCTCGGCGCGCTGAGCGCCTGCGACGAGCTGCTGGAGGTGAGTTTGCCCCACCTGCTCACGGATGCCGCGATCGAGGGGCAGGCGACAGCCGAGACGCAAGTCAACTCGGCGATCGCGCTCTTCGAGTGCGGATATACGGCGTTCGGGCTCATGGGGATGGGCGCCGAGGACCTCATGCAGTCGATCGCGGGCGTGGCGGGCGGCATGCACGTGTACGACAACACGCCCGACACAGGCACGTGTGACTCGAGCTCGTCGAGCGATGCCTGGTTCGACCAGATCATGGGCACCAGGGCCATGCTCACGACTTCGCCGGACCGACTCGTCGCCACGGCGACCGGGGCCGGGAGAGGCGTCTACGACCGGATGCAGGACGAGTGGGAGCTCGGTGCGCCCGGAGAGAGGCTCTCGGCGATCGCCGCGATCTACGTGGCGGCCAGCCTCGGCCACATGGGGGAGTTTCTGTGCGAGGCGGCCATCGACGGTAGCGACCTCTTGACGCCGACCGACATGCTCAACATGGCCGAGAGCTGGATCACGAACAACGCGCTCGGGCATATCGCCAGCTTCGGCGACTTTGCGATGCCGCACGGCATCGCGAGCAGCGCCCAGAGCATGGCGATATCCATGCGGGCGCGGTTCCGTTGGGCGAACGGCAATCTGTCGGGCGCCGCGGCCGACGCCGCGACCATTCCACAGGGCTTCACGGCCTGGGTGACACGAGAGCAGGGGGCCACGCGGAGGAACAAGATCTACCACGCGGCCACGGAGGTGGGTTTCTCCGGCATGCTCGGCATCAACACCTGGTGGAACCCGGCGATCCGACGGCCCAACCCGGCGACGGGCCAGCTGTGGCCCGATCCCATCCCGTTCACGGGGTACTTCTTCTTGGGCATCATGCCCGACGGACGGGCTCTCGAAGCCGGCAACCTTCCGGTTGTGTGGGCGGAGGAGGTTCGGGACGCCAATGGCGATCCGATCTCGACCGGCAATGGCGCGGTGGCGGACAGCCGGGTCCAGCACCACATACAGCCCATCCAGGGCCCGGTGCCGGAGGAAGTGCCTGACAAGTACTCGGCGAACGACGATGACATCGCGTACTCGAGCTGGCAGGAGATGCGGCTCATCGAGGCCGATTTCGCGCACTCGACCGGGAACCTGCAGGGTGCCATCGACTTGGTGAACATTCTCCGGACGCACAGCGGCTTGCCGCTCATTTCGGGGGCGTATCAGACGACGCTCTTGGCCGACGGCACCGCGGTCCGCTCCATGCTCATGGAGGAGAGGAGGAGGGAGTTCTTCGCCGGAGGAGCACGCTACTGGTCGACGAAGATCCAGAACAATGACATTCTCTGGTTCCCCCGGCGCCAGGGAGACACACCGTTCCAGGGGTTCGCCTTGTTGGGTGCGGTCCGGCAACTGTTCGCCGGCGACGAGTACGAGCAGAACCAGTACTTTATCGACAGGGGTGGCTTGGATGCTCGTGGGACCGGCTGTTCGGCCCTCCAGGCTCCCAGGATCAACTGATCGGACGGGAGCTAGTCCGAGTGGCCTGACGAAACGGGCCCGGGGGCGCATCGCCCCCGGGCCCGTTTTGCGCGTGCGTGCGCGAAGTCGACCGGTTTGCGGTTACTCCCAGAGTCGAGTAGTCGGATGGAACGCCGCCCAGGCGCCCCAGAAGGCCGTATGGGTCCGTTCGATGGGTAGCAGGCGGGCTCCCTCCAGCGGACCGGAGACGGCCCGACCTTCGACGGTCCAGCGGCTCCCGGTCCCCTCGTCCTCGAACCCCGAGGGCGTGGCACGCAGAGTCAACGGCTCTCCACCCTCCGTCACCGGCCGAAAGGCCGTTCCGCCCTGGGCTTCATCGCTCCACAGCACGAGCGCGGCGTTGCCCTCGTAGACGAAGTCAACGACCTGGAAGGATCCCTCCCGGTCCGTCAGCGCTCCGAAGGGGAAGGCGATGCCCGCATCCGAGGCGGTCGGGGGAAGGCCCACGACCCTTTCCTTCGAGAACCGCCTCAGGTCCAGCGGCGGCATGGTCGTGGCGGCCCTCCAGTACGGCTCGGTCTCCCGGTAGTTGCCGTAGGGATAGCCGAGCCTGTCGTATTGGAAGAAGATGGGATCGAAGCCCTGGTCCTGGGCGAGCACGCGGGTGGACGGGTGGAGCTCGACCCAGTGGGCCCACTCCATCTCGACGAAGGGGTGCTGGGCGAGCTTCGCTCCGATCCCCGAGCCACAGCGAGCCTCCGCGAGCATCTGGGGCCAGAGGGCTTCGTCGGGCCCGCGCCGATCGAAGAGCACCAGGTTGTTCATGAAGGTGAGGCCCGAGACGCCGAGGGTGGCGCCGCCGACCGACTCGCGATCGAAGACCAGGGACGAGCCGGTGAGGGGGCAGTACGTGATGGCGAGCTGCGGCCCGCTCGGCCCGCCCGGCTCGAGGTTCACGACCTCGTGGTGCCACAGAATGTTGTGGGGGATGGCGTACACCAGTCCGAAGACCTGGATGCCGATGACCCGTGTGTCGGGATCCAGATAGGCCGGTATCGACTCATCGGCCCGCACCCACCGCGGGTTGTCGAGAGATTGGATGCCGCCTCGGGCCGCGGCCGCGATGAGGAAGTCGACGTTCAGGTCGCACCCTTCGAAGCGCGGCGCGTCTCCGGGGTCCTGGAGATCGATCGGAGACTCCACTTGGCAGGCAGCGAGTCCCACGACGGCGAGGGCCACCTGAACGGTGCGGCGGGCGGAAGCGAGGACCGCTCCCGTCGCCCGCTTCATCTCCTTAGGCATCGTCGTGTCCTGGCGGCTTCGCGCCGCGCCGCGGGATCGGGCGCGGGATCGGAGAGGGAGCGGCCTGGCAAACCCCCCCCTGTAATCTCGAATCGGCGAGAGGGAGGCGCGGTTCCCTCTCGCCGACGACTACCAGGGAAAGGCGACAGAGAAAGTTACGGACCTCGATACGGATATGCCCTGTTCGCGGGCGGCGCGAAACACGACGACCTCGTTGAACAGCGCTAGCGCAAACTCGTCCAGGTCGAGGCGTCCGCTGGACTTGCTGATCTCGGCAAACTCCACGGAGCCTCTCTCATCGATCCAAAGCGTCACGCTGACCGACCCCGTCGCCGCGGGATCCAGTGTCCCCCGCCTGTAGCTTCGCTTCAAGAACGCCTCGACCTCCGTCGGATTCCGCACCAGCACCCACACCTCCGGCGTCAAGAGAGCGAGCTGGGGGCGCAGCGCCGCCAATCGGTCGAGGTCCAGTGAGCTCAGCTCGGGCGACGACGGCGGGTCCGGCGTCGAGACCTCGACGCTGATCGCGGGGAGCCCTCCGTCGCTTGCGACAGCACCGGGGTTGGTAGCTTCGCGATTTGCCTCGGCTTCGGCTTCGGGCTCGGGATCGGGCTCAGCTTCGGGGTCGATCTCCTCCTCCACCTCTGGCTTGGGCTCCGCTTCGGGCTGGGGCTCGGCCTGAACGTCGGGTTCGGGATCGGGCTCCGCGACGGAAGGAGAGGGGTCGGCCCCCCCGGCCGGCCGCTCGCGAGGAGTATCCGACCGTTCCACGACGCCTGCGTCGGCTAGCACCCCCCACTCCTGGAGACCGGCCTGGAGATCGGACGGGCCGGGCTCCCCAAGGCCCGACACGGCTGCCAGACGCACACCGCTGAGACTCGACCGGTCCGCGACGAAGGGAGGAAGCCCGAACCCTCGACCGGATTCCAACGACAAGTGGGTGGATGGGAATGAGACCGCCTCCCAACTGGGTCCGAAGATGAAGAGCGCCGCGTGAGCGGCGAAGGCCGCCATCATCGACCACGCTACCCGGGCATTCCAGCGCGCCTTGAAGCGCGCGTTGGCGTTGGCGTTACTGACCCGCACGTGCGTCGGGTCTCGGTCACCGATGGTTGTGCTCATCACATGGGTACTATAACTCGGCACTCGTTGAAGCGCACAAGAACGGTGACGGCGCGCCGACGGCCACATGTGCGCTTGGGACCCCGGTTGGGACGGACGGGGTAACAGTGCCGTGTCGTTCCACTATTTCTGTTTGTCAGGGTCTGTTCGTCAGGACCAAGAGGTGATCCCGATGATCCTCTTCCGCCGCCCCTCCCTACTCGTTGGCCTGGTCCTCGTCCTGATCGCCCTCGTCCTCGCTCCGGGCTCACCGCTTGAAGGTCAGGGGGCAGGCTTCTTGGTCGGTACCGTGCTGGACGAGCGCAGTAAGGACCCGCTGAAAGGGGCCACAGTTTCGATCGTCGGCACGGAATTCGAGGTCGTCACCGACGAGGAGGGGTGGTTCGAGCTCGTAGGTCTTCCCATCGGAGCGGTCACGATGAGGACGTCGATGCCGGGCTATGCCTCGGTTGTGGAACCGCTCGTGGTGTCGGCGCCCGAGCTGGGCTTCCTTCAGGTCTGGCTCCGCCCGGTCGATGCGATCCTGGATGAGCTCCTTGTGAGCGTCGGCAGGGCCCCTCCCCGGAACTCCGGCCTCGGGGGGCGCGAGACGAGGCCTCAGGAGACCTGGAGGAGTGCCCTCGACCTCATCGAGCAGGAGGTCCCGGGCGTGGAGGTTCGGAGGGCCGGCAGTAATGTCGGCACGGGCGCCTCCATCTCGATCCGGGGTGTGGGTTCATTCGAAAACAACGCCCCGGTCATCTACGTGGACGGAATCCGCATCGACGATTCGGCCGGCACTCTACGGGCCATGCACGCCCTGGACCTCATTCCTGCTGACATGGTGGCGCGTGTGAGGGTGCTCCGGGGTCCGTCCGCGGCCGCTGCCTACGCCTTCGGAGCCAACGGGGTCATACTCATCGAAACAAGGAGGGGCGGACGATGATCATTTCGCGCGGTCCCAGGCTCATCGCCCGAGCACTTTCAGGCTTCTTGCTCGCGGCAACGCTCACGGGTTGTGCGGTGCAGGGGGGGCAGCTAGAGGCGACTCCATTCACCGAGGTGCGACCGTTCGACGAGGACGTGCTCCTCACCGTCGAGAACAACGACTTCCGGGATGCGACGATCTACGTGTTTTGGAGCGGGGTGAAGCGCCGTGTGGGTAGGGTGACGGGGAAGACGAAGAAGACGTTCCGGATGGAGTGGCTGTCCGAGGAGGCCCAGTTTGGGGCGGACTTCCTCGGTCGGGGCGGCTTTCGCACGGAGACCATCCCCGTCGTTCCCGGTGACCACCTGAATCTCCTCATTCCGATCGGCTGACCGGAGACACGAAGTCCAGATTCTCGGTGATCCGAGTACCGTCGTCGGCGAACGCGTCCAGGTACGTCCGGATCCGATCTCGAGCCGTCGCTAGGTCGAAGTTGTCTAGGTTCACGTTGAGCAAATCGATGTACCAAGGCGTTTTCAACTCGGCTTTGACATACGCTTCGACGATCTCGCCCGCGATCGGCAGCGTTGTGGCTTTGGAGTCATCATAGACGTCGCGGTTGCCGGCGCCGTGCAGCTTCTCCATCTCCTCGCGATGCAGCCGCTCGTAGAGCTCGAGCGTAAAGATGTCGCCGGCTTTCACGCCCGTCTCCGGATCGTCCTCCGTGAGCCGCCCGCGCTTGTGTAGCCATTCCCACAGGATGCTCAGCCGGATCTCGCCAGTGGCTGCGTCCTCCATGAGGTACAGGACGTCGTCGTCGCCGAAGAAGTCGGCGGGCTTGAGCGCCGCCGCCTGCATGCCCTGGCCGAAGGCGTTGCCGTACTGCAGCGCCACGCTGAGGAGGTTGCGAGCGCCGCGGATCGTGCGCGGCGCCGGCTCGAGAAGGAACAGGTCTGCCGCGTCCTGCTCCGTGTAGGTCAGCGGCGGGAACGCGCGGCCGGCCTGGTTGGCGTCCCCGATCTTCTCCCACACCGGGCGCACGATGTGCACCATCTTCCAGTGGGCCACCCACTTGCCGCAGGCGCCCTCCCGCTGCTCGCGTTGGGCGCCCTCCAGCGCACGCTTCATGCTGTCTTCGACGCCCTTCGCCGAGCCGACCGGAATGTTGGGCTCCATGCCGCCCTGCCACAGCGCGAAGTTGCCCGCGCGGTCGGGCGTGTTCGTCGCGCGGCGCACCCGGTCTTCGTAGACTCGCATGTAGCCGTAGGTCATGCCGATGGACTCGATGTTGGGATCGATGAAGCTGGAGTCCCAACCCATCGCGTCGGCCACGGAGTTGATGTAGTCCCAGCGACCCGTGTTGTAGCCCACGAAGTGCCTGCCCAGCACCGCGCGGATCTCCATGAGCTGGAACGACGCCTCGACCTGCTCGACGAGCACGTACACCTTGATGGTGCCCACGTCGAGGCCCAGATGTTGCTCGAGCGCGGATAGGACGCTGTCCCAGACCGCGGCTTCTTCGGCCGTTTGGATCTTCGGCAGATACAGAACCAGCGAGCGCCCCGCGTCGAGCAGCGCCTCGCGGTTGTTCACGACGAACAGGCATACGTCCACGATGGACGCAGAGAAGCCCGAGCGATCCGTGTTGCGGATGTGCCGGTCGTCGAGGTGCAGCCCACGAGCACGAAAGATGACCGTGGTGAAGTCCAGCTGCTCGCGCCAGTCAGAGATGATGTCGCGACCGAAGAAGCCCCGTGCCCATTCATTCATTTCGCCGGCCACGCCTTCCGCTACGCGTAGGAACAACTCGTCGCGGGCGAGCGCTAGCTTGAGGTTGCGCTGGTTGTCCAGGGCCATCGTGTTGGTCTGACCGAGTGCGTCCTCGCCGTCGAACATCCAACCGTCGGCGCCGCTCAGTAGAGCATAGGCGACGTTACGGATGGATCTCTCGAGCGGCGTGTTCGGCTTGGCTGCGGGTCCAGTGCCCTGGATCCACTGGCGTCGCAGGTCGTGCGGGATCTCACTGCCCACGAAGTTCCCGTCACGCGCGTCCTGCACCTTGATGTCGGCACGAGGGATCGTGGCTTCAGGATCGAGGAACGCGATACGCTGGCGGTCGCGGTAACGAGACGTTCGTCGTTCGATGCGCGACGCCATGACCGCCTTGCGATCGTCGTCGAGGGCGGCCAGCGCTTCGATCGCCGCCAGCGCCTCGGGGGTGTAGACGTCCGAGTACTCTTCCTTCAGGCCTGTACGAATCTCAACCTTGCGAGGCTGTCGAGATCCGAGCCCGTGGGCCTCTCCCATCGATTCTCCCCCCTGCAAAGAAGTACCTTCCTGGCATGCGCCACAGTGGTCCAGCCTTCTCGCTCTTTGTGCTCGGAAGTTTCCTCGCCTCGTGCGGCGGCGAAGCGAACCCGACAGCTCCGAGCGGAGACCGCGACGAGCCCCAGATGGAGCGCATGATCAGGCGGCTTCCGTCGTTCAAAGAGGACATTCAAGAGATTCTCGTACGAAGGGGGTGCACCAGCGCGCTCAACTGTCACGGCATAGGCCAGGGCGGTCTGACGCTCGGCGCCGACGCCGTCACAAACTACATGACCCTCGTGAACATGCCCGCGGAAGCCGAAAGGGAGTTCTTGCTCGTCAAGCCTCTCGACGCCATGAACAGCTACGTGATCATCCGGCTGGAGAATCGCCAACGTGTCGGAATACCGATGCCGGCCGCCGGCGCCCCGCTCGACAGCATCGATCTAACCAATATCAAGAACTGGATCAACAACGGCGCACCGAACAACTGACGTGCCGAGGTCAGGGGAGCACTTCATACCGATAGGCCGTAGCTCGCCCTTCGAATGCAACCACGAACGCTTCGTCTTCTCCAGCGGGAGGAGCAAGCACCGTGACGGTCTCGCTCCCTAGAGCCCCCTGATCGCTGTAGAAGGTGAATCGCAGACGGAAGGCAGTGCCCGGTGCCGCCCGGTTCCCGACGATGCGCCCCTCGACCGTCGTCTGAGCACCCGAGGGGCGTAGCTTCAGCTCCTTCAGATAGACGGGAGCTTCATCGGTGCGCCCGAGCCCCCTGCGGGCGGCATCTTCGTCACCCGCTTCCAGATGAGCCCGGGCTGTGATCAAGCCTGCGTTCTCGCTCAGCGGATCAAGTTGCACGAGCCGGTCACCTGCCGCGGCCAGCGCGTCCCAATTCTCTGCGGCGAAGAGCGAGTTGGCAAAGTTGAACCAGGCGTCCCGCGAGTTCGGCTGGAGTTCGGTCAGCCGCTTGAACGCCTGCCCGGCGCCGAAGAAGTCGCCTGAACGAAACAGCGCGACACCGAGGTTGCGGGCCTGAGTGGCCGCTATCGTCGTCGAGGAGAGGAGGGCCGTATAGATCTCCGCGGCCTCGGTGTGCCGCCCCTGGCCGGCGAGTGTGGTCGCCAGGTCGCTCTGAGCATCGAGATTGCCAGGCTCACGGGCGAGCCGGCGCCGGAGGAGAGGTTCCGCCTCCGCGAACCGGTTCGTGAAGAGGAGAAGGCGCGTGAGGCTCTCCTCTATTCCGGCGCTCCTTTCTTCACGCTCCCGGAGTGCCTCCCGCTCGAGCACACGGGTAGCGGGCAGTTTCTCCAGTCCGGCCAGCGCTCGCTGGTAGACGTCGATCGCCTCGGAGTACATCCCTTCTCCGGCGAACAGAATCGCGAGGTTCCGATGGGCCTCCGGCCGCAGATCGTAGATGTGAGCCGCGCGCTGCCATGCCTCGGTCGCGGCATCGAGCTCCCCGACATTGAACGCCTCCAGCCCGTCGTTGAGCGCCACTGCCCACGCCGCTGCGCGCTCGGGCTCTACCTCCAGTTCGTAGGCCGGGTAGATGCGCTCCGCTTGGTCGAACATCGCGTCGGCTTCCTCGAGCACGCCGAGTCGGGCGTACGCAGTGCCGGCGAGATAGTAGTGGACCGCATTCTCCGGATCGGACTCGATGCCTTCGAGCGCCAAGTAGAGCGCGCGCTGAGGGTTGTCCCGACGCAGGTAGAGTGTCCCGGTCTGCGAAAAGCGGGTCGCGACAGGTGGGGTGCCGAGCGGGTATACGAACCCTGTGGGTGACACGACCGGTCCTGCCGGCCCTCCGCCCGCGGCACAACCTCCAAGTATAAGACTCGCGGCGAAGCCGACGACCGTGGCGTGGCTGCGCCTCATCCGGCGATTACCACGGAAAGTTGACGGCGAAGACCACGGACCGCGAAACGGAGACGCCGTTGTCGCGCGCCGGTCGGAAGGCCACGACCTCGTTGAACAGCGCGAGGGCGAGTTCGTCGAGATCCGGCCGTCCACTGGACTCGGTGATCTCCGCCCACTCGACGGAGCCCCTCCTGTCGATCCAGAGCGTCACACTCACGCGTCCGGTGACCTCGGGATCCAGCCTTCCGAGCCTGTACGTCCTCGCCATGAACGCCTCGACCTCCGTCGGGTTCTGCAGCATCACCCAGGCCGATACCAACGAGAGAGCCAACTCGGGGCGAAGGGCGGACAGGCGGTCGAGGTCCAGGGAGCTCGAATCCACCGACGTCGGCAGCTCCGCGAGCGAAGCCCTACCACCGATCACCAGGGATTCTTCGTCCGCGGCGGACGGATCGTCGGTGGGACTCTCGGGCTCGGACTCGGGTTCGCTTTCTGCGATCGCGGGCGCCGGCAGGGATCTGCTCAGCAGGCGGGCGCGAAAGGACTCGAAGCTCTCCTCCAGGTCCCCTCCTTCGACCGCCGTTCCGTCCGCCAGACCCGGTTGGACTGGAGTCGGGCCCTGCTCGTCACTGACCGGCGTGGCGAGTGGAAGTTCGGCTCCACGACCCGGAAGAGCCCCGTCGGCGGGAGTCCAAACCAGCCGCACGGCCTGCAACCGCTCGGCATCGCTTGTCGTCAAGGACGCTCGCCAGCTAGGTCCTGCCGCGAAGATCACCACGTGCACGGCCACGGCCACCAAGGTCGACAAGGCCAGGCGGGCATTCCACTGCGACTTCCAACGTTGGTTGGCGCTGTACAATTGCCGGTCTCGCGAAGTCTGGTTCCGCGCTGGTGGCCTCATCGCTTGCCTCTGCTAGCAGCCTGAACTACTTAGGGTATGCGACACAAGCCGGCCTGCACAACCGTAGCAGCCCCTGGTGGAAGGGGATCCAAGTCATGAGAATGCGATTCGCGATCGGCGTGGGGGTCCCCGCGCTACTCGGGCTGGCGGCGTGGACCGCGCGGGGCGAGCCGAGCGGACTCGACCCGGGAAGCTCGCTCGCTGGTCTTGACCGCGCCCAAGTCCTGTCCGATCGGACAGATGGATCCGCGGTCCCGTGCGCAGTCCCCCTCGCCTGGCGAATCGCCAGGGTGGACGATGAGTTCGGCCTGGGCATCGCCGCAGCGAGAGAGTCTCTAGTCGAAGCGGCTGGCCTTTGGGAAGCAGCCGTGGGCCGCTCTCTGTTCTTGAACGACTCCACCGAGGGCTTTCCCATCCGCTTCGTATACGACGACCGTCAGGCGAGGACGAGGGAGCGGATCCGTCGTCAGGCGGAGCTCGACGACTTCGACCGGAGGCTGGACGCCTGGCGCGGGGAGCTGACCGAACAACAGGAGCGCCACTCGCGAATCCGGGCCCAATACCAGGAGCGTCAGCGGGAGCACGAGCGGCGCACCTTCGGCCACAACGCTGCCGTGCGCGACTGGAACGGGAGGGGGGGCGCTCCGCAGAGCGTACGGCGGGAGCTTCAGGCCGCCGGCGACGCGCTGGCGGTGGAACGCCGGGAACTGGACGATGAAGGCGGAGCGATCGAGGCCGCCCGCCGAGCGCTCGGGGACCAGGCACTGCGCTTGCACGGGCAGGTGGAAGAATACGACCGGCAGGCCGAGGCGCTGGTCATGGAGTTTCCGCCAACACACATCGAGTCAGGGCTCTACCGGGAAATGGTCCGGACGAAGAGTGGAGGCGTCGTTTCAGTCAGTCGGGAAATCCGGATCTACCGGTTCGACGGCCGCGATGACCTTCGGCTCGTGGCCGCCCACGAGCTGGGCCACGCATTGGGGCTCGGCCACAGCGCCGCTCCGGATGCAGTGATGAGCGAAGAGTACGGTAGACAGGGCGATTCCGGACGAGGCCGAACGAGTGGATCCGAGCGAGTCACCGGGATCCAATCGGCCGACTTGGAGTTGCTGCGATCACGGTGTCCGGACTTGCTGACGTCGCGTCCAGGACCGCCTATGCGGTCCGAGAGATGACCGGCCTCCAGGCCGTCGGGAGACCACCTGAACTTCTTACGTCTTCAAGCTGCCTTCGCGCTAGCGGTAACGTCTAGCTGCCTCGCCGCCGGTCCGCCGGCCACGCCGCTCCCATGTCACCCGACGGGACCGAACCCATGCCCATGTACTTGAACTTCTGGATGCGCTTACCCTCGTAGGTCTCCGTCGTGTAGATGTTGCCCTGGGAGTCCACGGTAATGGAGTGCACCGCGAAGAAGAGCCCGGGCTGCCGGCCGCCGTCGCCGAAGCTGTACAGGATTTCCAACGACTCCCGGTCGATGATGTACACTTTCATGTTCTGGCCATCGGCCAGATAAAGGAACTTCTGCTCTTCGTCGTGGGAGAAGTCGATATCCCAGGTCGACCCCTGCGACAGGGTCGCGGGCGCGATGATCACCTCTTTCACGAAGGTCCCATCCGTCTGGAATACGGAGATCCGGTTCGACGGGCGGTCACACACGTACAGGAGCCGATCGTTCGAGAGCTCCGCACAGTGCACCGGTGTGCGGAACTCCTGAGGTGGCGTCTCGCCCGGCTCGTAGGAGCCCGGATTCTCGCTTGCGTCCGGAGGATCGCCGTAGGCGCCCCAGTAGCGCTTGAGCTCACCCGTGCTGGCGTCGAGAACCGCCACCCGCCGGTTGAGGTACCCGTCGGCGATGTACGCCTCGTTGGCCACGCCATCGACGAAGATCTTGGCCACTCGGCCGAAGCTCTCCATGTCGTGGCTGTCGGCGCGGGGGACTGAGTCTCCCTCGGGCGTCCGTGCGCCCGAACGACCGTATTGTGCAAGGAACTGTCCATCTCTGGTGAACTTCACGATGTGCGAGTCCCCTCCGCCGTTGCCGCCGATCCAAACGTTGTCGTTGTGGTCCACGGTGATGCCGTGGTTGGACGTCGGCCACTCCCACTCACCCGTATCCGTTGGGCCTCCCCACGAGCCGACGAGGTTGCCGTCCGGGTCGAACTCGAGCACGGGAGGCGCGGGGGAGCAGCACTCGCTCACCGGGGGGTCTTGTGCCGAGCCGAGCTCCGTCCCAGCCGCGAACTGGTTGGCGGTGTTCCGCTGCACGAGCCAGACGTGATCCCGCGAGTCGACATCCACGCCAATCGTCGCGCCCATGATCCAGTGGTTGGGCAGCGGCTTCGGCCAGAACGGATCGACTTCGAAAGTCGGGACCATCCCGTCCTCGGCCATGGCCATGTCGTCCAGCGCGTCGGCGGCACAAGCGAGGGCCGTAATCGACACTGCGAGCGCCAGCGCGATGGTCAGTTTTCGCTTCGGCATCATCCATCTCCCGTAGGGCATGGGCAAAATCGTGACAGAACCGACCGATACGCTACGCCGCGGACCGCGATCCGGCAAACCGGCCGCATAGCGCCGGCCCCCTATCCGCGCATGGCCGCCCTCGTTCCGAGGCGGATCGGTCCCTACTCGGCGATCTCGCTCCAGCTCTCGACGAGGTGTTGTGCCGTACGCCAGGAGAGAGCCTGTGCGGTGAGCGTCGGGTTGCGCGCGCCGCTCGTTCCCATCACCGAGGCGCCGAGCACACCGAGGTTGGGCGCCTCATGCGAGAATCCCCAGCGATCCACGACGTTGGTCTCGGCGTCGTCTCCCATGCGGGTACCGCCGTACGCGTGCGTCGAAGGACCCATGGAATTCCCGAGCCCGCCGCGCACGATCTCGCTCGCGCCCGCCTCCCGGTACCACTCCTCCGCCCGGTCCTGCATGAAAGCGGCGATGGCTAGCTCGTTCTCCTTGTACTGTCCGGTGATGCGAATGACGGGGAAGCCCAACGGATCGGTGACCCGCGGATCCAGATCCAGGTAGTTGTCCTCGTACGGCAGGGTCGTCTTCTGGATGTAGAAGTAGTGGGAGCGGTCGGAGTTCTCGCGGATGAATCGCTTCCACGTCGAGCCCCAGTTCCGGCCGTGCCCGAAAGTGCTCATGCCCGCCGCGGAGATCGGGCGGCGGTCGGACATCGCCCACAGGTTTCCACCGCCGATGAAGTCGAGATCGGAGTGATCGAAGTTGTCGTCCGCCCAGTCGTCCACCGCCACACCCTGAGCGGGCAGGCCGTACCACGCATCCAGGTCGTACGGGAAAAGCGCGGACACAGCCGCCCCCTGGTGATGGCTCAAGTAGTGGCGTCCCACCTGCCCGCTGTTGTTCGCGAGACCGTCCGGGTATGCCTGAGACTTGGACAGGAGCAACAGCCGCACGTTTTCGTACGTGTAGCTGGCGAGCAGGACCACCTTGGCGGGCTGGAAATACTCTGTGCCACCCGACAACAGGTAGTTGACCCCCGTGACCCGTCCTTCCGAGTCCACTTCCAGCGTGGTGACATGAGCCTGAGTCACGACCCTCAGATTCCCGGTGTCGACCGCCTTGGGAATCGTCGTGAGGTGGGTGGCGTTCTTGGCGTCGATGGGGCAGCCACCCTTGTTGCAGAATCCATGGTAGACACAGCCACGGCGACCCTGGTAGCGCTCGGTATTGATGGCGGCCGGCCCAGGGAACGGATGCCATCCGTGGTTGCGGGCCGCTTCGGCCATACGCTCGTTGAAGGCGGTCCACCGCAGGGGCGGCATCGGGAACTCCCTTCCGCGAGGACCCTCGAACTTGTTCCCTCGCGCATCGATCGCACCGCGAACGTTGCCGGCCTGTCCGGACACGCCGATCTCGCGCTCGACCCGGTCGTAGTACGGCTCCAGCTCGTCGTATTCGAAGGGCCAGTCTTCGACCGTCGAAGCGAGTGGAATCCTCGACCTGCCATAGCGACGAGTGGTTTCGGTCACGACCCGGAAATCCCACGGGTTCAAACGCCAGCTCTGAGCCCAGTAGTGCAGGGTGGTTCCGCCCACCGCATTCATCATGGGGTGGCTGCCGACCTGATTGGCCGTAGACGCTGACGTGGCTCGCGACGTGGGCCGTTCCTGCTCGGCCTTGTCGACCAGCATCGGCCAATCGCGGTAGTTGTTCCGAATCTCGTCCGGGGCAAAGTCCCTCCGATCTAGCCAGGTCCCGGCCTCTAGTCCGACGACGTCGAGTCCGGCATCGGCCAGCGGGTACGCCGCTACGCCGCCTGCTGCGCCCAGCCCTACGATGACTACGTCGGTCCCGCGTAGTTGAGTCGCCATGACGTCAGCACCCCCGCGCGGAGCGCCGCGGCTTCACTGGGGATCTCCTGTTCGGAAGGTGGCGTAGTCGTACGCGGACTGGCGGACCGGTGTCAGTTGGTCCGCTTCGAGGAGCTGTTGCTCTTCCTCGCTGACGTTCATGCGCACACCCGGATAGCCGATGAGGTCCCAACCGATGAAGTCCACGTTGCCACCGTAGTGCGGATCCCCGAAGGTCCCCTGCCACGTATGGCTCTTCACCATGTTGAAGAACGAGCCCGAGCTCCCCACGAAGCCGACGTCTGCGCCCGTCGCGCCGCCGGTCTGGAGGTCGATGAGGACCGAGTCCTGATCGTTTGCCGAAAGCTCAATGAAGGCGGTGCCCCGCGAGTATCGACTGTAACGGTCGAGCGCCGCGAGGCCGGAGCGATACGCGCTCGCCGAGTCGGACTCCGCTTCGCTCAACGCGCGATCGATGAAACGCAGCGCTCCGGCTTCGAGAGCACCTGGACCGAGCTCGTCCGAGGGGATCAGCCGGTCCACCATGGCGCTGAGAATCTCCGTTTCCCTTGCGGTCAGATTCATCAGTGGAAGCGTGGGTGCCGGGGCGGCGCCTATGCTCGGCCCCGTCAGGGCGGCCGCGACGGGCTCCATGGAATCGGCCGTCATGGCTGCGGTTACAGAGCGCGGAATCAGCGCGGCGGCACCGGCTGCGCCGGCTGTACGAAGGAGATCTCTGCGAGAGATCGCAGAAGCGTCGGATTTCTCCTGAAGGTCATCGTCGTTCATCGAGGTCCTCTGGAATCAGAAACGGAAACGGAGCGCTGCCGCCGGAGGGCTGTCTTCGGTACAAGGGCACCATGCTCCCGAGCCCGATGACGTGGCCTTCGATCGCCTCGAGCAGCTCGTCCCGAGTGAGTCCCGGTGGCAGATCGAGCTCCACATCCAACGCGAACACGGCGAAGTGATAGTGGTGGAGCGATGTTCCGGGAGGTGCCGGGCCACGATACATGGGTAGCCCCCAGCCGTTGTTCCCCTGCGTGGCCCCGGCGATCTCAGCGGGCATGGGCTCGGACGGGTCGAAAGGGATTCCCTCAGGCAGCCCGGCGGCGTTTCCGGGGATGTTGTAGATGATCCAGTGCACCCACGGCGGAGGACGGCCCGCGCCATGATCCTGGCAGAGGACCGCTATCTGGCGGGTTCCGTCGGGGAGCCCCTGCCACGTGAGCGGGGGAGAGACGTTTCGCCCGTCCGGACTGTAGTCTCGGGGCATCGTCACGCCGGTCTGCATCGTCGGACTCTCCACGATGAAGCTCGCGGGCGTCTGAGCGCTCAATGTGGTCGCCGCGGCAGCCGTCACGAGGAGGGCCGCGCACACCGGCACGGGAAGGCTAGCCGGGCGCAGGAGGCGCGCCGGGCGCGAGACGCTCGGCTTCACGCGTCCGCCGCCAGCCGCACGAGCATTTTTCCCATATTCCCGCCGGAGAAGAGGCCTATGAACGCCTGGGGCGCATTCTCGATGCCCTCGTGCACGGTCTCCCGCCACACCACCTTACCCTCCGCGATCCACGAGCCCATCTCCTGTGCGAATGCCGGGAACCGATCGAGGTGGTCGGACACGATGAACCCCTTCCACATGAGCCTCTTGCCGATCATCTGAAAGAGGTTGGGGGGGCCGGGCTGAGGCTCCGTCGCGTTGTAGGTGGAGATGCTGCCGCAGGCGATGATACGGCCGTAGTTGTTCATCCCCCACAGCGCCGCCTCGAGATGGTCTCCTCCCACGTTGTCGAAGTAGACGTCGATGCCGTCGGGGCACGCTTCGAGAAGAGCCGCGCGCAGGTCCTCGACCGTCTTGTAGTTCAAGGCGACGTCCACTCCCGCTTCGTCCTGGAGCCAGTCGACCTTTTCCTGGGAGCCGGCGCTGCCCACGACCCGACATCCCTTCTCTTTCGCGATCTGGCACGCTGCGGATCCAACGGCTCCGGCGGCACCCGATACGAACACGGTCTGCCCTGGCTCCGGCTTTCCGATGTCCGCGAGCCCTAGGTAGGCGGTGAGGCCCGGCATCCCGAGCACACCCAGGTAAGCGGACAGAGGCGCCAGACTTCCATCGACCTTCCGAAGCGTGTCCCCCGACGAGAGGAAGTACTCTCGCCAGCCGTTCATGCTCAGGACGTGGTCGCCCTCCTGGAAGCCGTCGGCCCTCGACTCGACGACCTGCCCCACCGCGCCCCCCTGAAGTACCGCACCGACCTCGAATGGGGGTGTGTAGCTCTTCCGGTCCATCATGCGGCCCCGCATGTACGGATCGACGGACATATAGATGTTCTTGATGAGGACCTCATTCTCGGTCGGGGACCCGACCGTAACCTCGGCGAACTCGAAGTCCGACTCCTTGGGTAGTCCCACGGGGCGCGTCTTGAGGCGGACCTCACGACTCCGATGCTCGCTCATGCCTGGTCTCCAGCCGACGGGGAAGCAACGCTACGACTCGTTGTGCGCGCATGGTCAAAATGCAGCCTGGGCGTAAAACCGCCAGGGAACGATGTTGACACGACATCGTCCCAGCCGGACGTTCGCGCCACGCCAACCGAGAGGTCGCCCATGCGCCGCATTCTCCCCTCCTTCGAGTTCCCCGCCCTTGCGAGCCTGGTTCTCCTCTGTGCCTGCGGGCCTACGGACCGCGGCTCATACTCGGCCATGTCACAGCTCGACGCCGACCTGCTGCTCACGGCTGAGCAGGCGCTCGAGTGGCACGCCGCGAAGGACGCAGGAGGGCCGACGTACGCCGGCAACGAGTCGTGGCTCGCGTATCTGGAGCTCATCGAGTCAAGTTTGCGTGACTACGGAGCGGTGGACTTCATCAAGAATCCGTGGACGTACGACCGCTGGCACACGTCGGATTGGCCGGATGACTCCGGATGGTCGCTCGTCTCTGGCGGTGAACCGGTACGCGTCGCTCACTACGCCGCCAACTCGGGCTCGACGCCTGAAGAGGGCGTGACCGCGCGCCTGCTCTTCTACGATCCCGCGGATCCGCCGGAATCCTTGGAGGGCAGGATCGTGGTGTTCTGGACGCGAGCGCCCGACCCGGATTTCACGCTTGGCCAGTATCAATACCCGTCGCCTGTGGACTACGAGTACATCTCCGATCCGGAGACCTTCCCGGACATCAATACACCGCGGGGCGTCAGCATGGAAGTGACCCCGCGGCCCCAGATGCGACAGGTCGGTGGCTACATCAGCATCCTACGCGACAGTGGGGCTGCAGGAGCCCTCTTCGTCCTCGACGCGGGATACGAGCGCTTGGCCGGGCTCTACACCTTCCCCGTGAACACCGTGTTCGGCGTGCCCGCGCTCTACATCGACCGAGAGGCAGGCGCACAGGTCGTCGAGCACGCGCGGTCGGAGCGGACGGCCACCTTGAGGTTGGTCGCTCCGGTCGAGCCGACCGAGACCTACCAGCTGCTCGCGCACCTTCCGGGGCGCGACTACGGAACGGATCAGGACGAGATGATCCTGCTCGTCACGCACACCGATGGCCCTTCGATCTCACAGGAAAACGGACCGTTCGGGCTGATGGGGATCGTGCACTACTTCTCGTCGATTCCGCAGAACGAGCGGTCGCGAACCCTCCTCCTCTTCATGGACAACCGTCACTACATGCCTGGCGCCGAGAGAGTTTTTTCGGAACAGAACTGGTTCGCCAAGCATCCCGACGCGTACGACCGCGTCGTGGGTGTCATCAGCACCGAGCATCTCGGTCAGTTGGAATATCGCGAGGTGGGTGATGCGCTCGAGCCGACCGGGCTGGTCGAGCATTCGATGTTGCACGTCACCAACAACGACCAGCTCGTCGGCCTCGCGATCCAGGCCGTGCGCGAGCACGACTACCGGAGGGTTTCGGTCCACAGCGTCGGTCGGCTCGGCATCAATGGTGGCGACCAGGGCAACTGGTATGGCCTGGGGGGCGTCGCGCGTCGTCTGACTGTTCCCGGAGCCGCGACCATGGGTTCGATGGGCGCGTACTGGGGGACCAGCGCTCGCTTGGCTCAATTCGATGCGGAGCACTTCGTGACGCAGGTGGCCGTGATGACGCAGCTCACCGCCGTGCTCATGACTGCCGACCTGAGCGAGCTGGCGGCCGAGGGGGACAACCGGTGAGGCGGCGGCTGCACTCCCCCTGACGCGCGGACGCCATGGCCGCTGCAAGCCTCGCACACTATTTTGGAACATGAACATTTTGTACCGAGCGCCATCCGCCTGGGCCGTGTTCACCGCGTGCCTAGCGTCAACTGTGCTGGCGCAGGAACCGACGAGCACCGTGACCGGCTCCGTGGTCGACTCCTCGAATCAACCGATCAGGGGGGTCCTCGTCTTCATGGACGAAGGGCCTGGCTCAGACACGACGGGTGCGGTCGGAGCGTTTCGACTGGAAGGCATTACTCCCGGCACGCATATGCTGAACGTTCGCAAGGCGGGATTCGCGCCGCGCACGTTTCGCCTGGTATTTGCACCAAACGAGCCGGACCGCCGTGATGTCGGCGGCATCGTGCTCCAGGACGGACCCGATCCGACAGCCACCATTGTGGGTCAGGTAACCGCAGGGGTCGGTGGGCAACCGCTTGGGGGCGCCGTGGTGGAACTCAACGGCGACCGCATCGCGCTCACCGATGACGACGGCTTCTTTCTTGTCCGCGACGTAACTATCGCTTGGGGCAGCAACCGGCTCGAGGTGCATCACCTTTCCTTTACAGATGCGAGCGACGAGTTCTGGATAGCCAACCTGAACGAGACGCTCGAGTTCTTCGTGTCCCTCGACGTTCAGCCGATCGAGCTTTCTGGGATCGTTGTCGAGACTGCACCCACGCTGAACGAGATCAGAATGAGGCCGTTTTACGAGCGGCGAGGAAAGGGGTATGGGCACTTCATTACCCGCGAGGACATCGAGGCAAACGATCGGAACACCTTCACCGAACTGTTGCGTGGTATCCCCGGGGTGCGTGTGGAATACGGGGGGCCCTACGGTATTCAGGTCTACTTAACCCGCTCTCCGGGGAGCCGAAGTCAGTGTCCGTCCCCCGTGGTCTATCTCGATGGAATGCTCATAGTAAACACAGGCGAGGCCGTTGACCTCAACACTCTCGTGACACCCGAGCAGATAGAAGGGATCGAGCTGTACGGGAGCCTCAATGTGCCCATACAGTTCAACAGGAGTGGCAGTACGTGCGGTGTCATCGCGATCTGGTCGCGATGAGGGTCTCGACCGGCGAAATTTAGCGAGGTACTCTCGTCAGCCGAGCGGTCGGCGCGCCCTGTGAAGGGAGCTTGGCGAGCTCAGTAGGCCGGCTTCCCGGTAGCGGAGGGTTGTGACGGACTCACGCGCGCGCTCGACGATCTGTGCCAAGCTGCGGCATCGGCCGTGGACGAGGGGCACAGCGCGCTCGTCATCAGCGATCGTCTCGTGGATGAGCAGCGAGCGCCAATCCCGATGTTGCTGGCGGTTGCCAGCGTACACCACCACCTGATCCGGACCGGCCGGCGCATGCGCGCCAGCATTCTGGCCGAGGCGGGCGACGCGCGCGATGTGCACCATCTGGCCGCGCTAATCGGCTTCGGCGCTTCGGCGATCTACCCGTATCTCGCGCTGGAGACGGTGGCTGCACTCGTCGACGCTGGAAAGCTCGGGGAGAGCGACCCCGAGGAGGCCGGTCCGAGCCTACCTCCTGGCTGCCGAGGACGGCATCCTCAAGGTGATGTCCAAGATGGGTATCTCCGCCGTGTCGTCGTACCATGGAGCTCAGATCTTCGAGGCGCTGGGGCTCGGCGACGAGGTGATTCAGCGCTCCTTCCCGGGCACCACGTCCCGCATTGGCGGCATCGGATTTCGCGAGATCGCCGAGGACGTGCTCGAGCGCCATGAGCGGGCGTTCTCTGGGGAGGCGCTGGAGCGCGGTGGGTGGTACAAGTACCGCCGCGGCAGTGACTATCACGCCAACGGGCCGCCGGTCTGGAGGGCGTTGCACGCGGTCGTCCAGGGGGGTGGCCGGGAGGAGTACTGCGCGTACTCCGAGCTGGTTCATTCCCGCCCGCCAACGGCCTTGCGCGACTTACTGGAGTTCGCGCCGGACCGTGAGCCGATCGATATAGAGCGAGTGGAGTCGGTGGATCAGGTGCTTCGTCGATTCCAGACAGGCGCGATGTCGTTGGGTGCGCTGAGTCGTGAGGCCCACGAGGACGTCGCTCGAGCCATGAACCGGATCGGAGGCCTCGCCAACACCGGCGAGGGAGGTGAGGACCCCCGCCGCTACGCGCCTGACGGCGACAAGCGGGATGCGAACTCGGCTGTCAAGCAGGTCGCTTCGGGTCGCTTCGGAGTGACTCCGGCGTATCTGGCCGGCGCACACCAGCTCGAGATCAAGATGGCGCAGGGCTCCAAGCCGGGAGAGGGTGGCCAGCTCCCGGGCCACAAGGTCACCCCGTACATCGCTAGCCTCAGGCACGTGATCGCGGGAACGCCTTTGATCTCTCCACCTCCGCACCACGACATCTACTCGATCGAGGACTTGGCCCAACTGATCTACGACCTCAAGACCGCCAACCCGAAGGCGAAGATCGCCGTGAAGTTGGTCGCGTCAGAGGGTGTCGGGACGATCGCCGCAGGCGTGACCAAGGCGTATGCGGACACGATCCAGATCAGTGGCGCGGATGGTGGTACGGGCGCCTCGCCACTGTCGTCGGTCAAGTATGCCGGGGCCCCCTGGGAGCTCGGCCTGGCGGAAACGCAGCAGACCTTGGTCATGAATGGACTCCGGGGGCGCGTGACCTTGGCCGTCGACGGTGGACTCCACACCGGGCGCGACGTCGTCATGGCGGCCCTCCTGGGGGCGGACCGGTTTGGCTTTGGCACGACGGCATTGATCGCCATCGGGTGCAAGATGGCGCGACAGTGCCACGACAACACCTGCCCGGTGGGGATCGCCACGCAGGCAGAGGACGTCCGTAAGAAGTACTTCGGCACGCCGGAAATGCTCATCAGCTTCCTCACTCATGTCGCTGAGGAAGTACGCGAGATCCTGGCCGAGTTGGGATACGAGCGGCTGGAGCACCTCATGGGTCACGCAGATCTCCTCCGCCAGATTCCCTCGCACGAGAATCATCGGTGGCGAGCCGTCGACCTGTCGAAGCTCATCACGCCGGCAGCGGGAGCGCCTTTGCACTGCGTTCAGGATCGCAACGATCGCCCCGGCGCTCCGTTCGACGACCACATCATCGAGGAGCTCGGCAGCACGCTCGAGGACGGCACGCCCTTCAGGAGCTCGTACGAGATCGAAAACACGGACCGTGCAGTCGGCGGGAGGATCTCGGTGTGCATCGCAGCTGTCCACGGCCACGCGGGGCTCGCGCCGGCGAGCGCTTCGCCGTACGCAACTCGGGCGGCGTCGCGGTGGTGGAAGGCGTGGGAGAGCACGGGTGCGAGTACATGACGGAAGGGGTGGTCGTGGTCCTGGGTGAGGCCGGCCGTAACTTCGGCGCCGGTATGTCGGGCGGCCTGGCCTTGGTGCTGGACCGGCGCGCCGACTTCCCGACCCGCCTGAACCGAGAGTTCGTGACCTTGGAGCGGACCAGCGAGGCTGGAGAGATCGAGCTGCTGAAGGCGTTGATCGAGCGCCATCGGGAGGAGACGGGTTCTCTATTCGCCCGCGAGCTCCTGAACGACTGGCCGGCCGCGGTGGGGAGCTTCTGGACGGTGGCTCCCAATTCCGTTGCGATGGAAGAGGGGCGGGCCGATATCGTGCTTCGCCAGCTAGAGACGCTTCAGGAGCGGATCTCCGTAGCGGATCTCGGGGATGCCGCGCCAGCGAAGCTCCTCCCTACGGATCGATTTCGTTCAGCGGAGCACGATCTACTTCCTTGATGAAAAACGCGAGGAAGCGCGCCATGCGCTCCAGACCCGGAGTGGAGATCGTCTCCAGCACCTCACCGCTGGTGTGGTACAGCGGGGGCGCCTGCATCGTGGTGACGATCGGCACATCGAGCGACCTGTATCCGCCCCCCTCGCCGCTCGCCATCGAGGAGCCGCCGGAAACGAAATTGGTCCCGTAACGCGTGACTCCGCGCCGGAAGAGGTCCTCCAGAAACGGCGAGCGATTGGTGACACCCGCGACGATCGGCGCTTCGCCCGAGTCCGCGATGTACTCCCGGTAGCCGTCGTCGAACAGGCTGCGGGCCCTGGACAAGTTCCGCTGCGCGACGTGCTCGATGTTGAGGACGAGCACGGTGCTCTCCGCGAGCTCCGGGTTCATCGCGACGAAGTTTCGTGGACCGTTCAGGCCCGGCGAATGGTGACCCGCACTCGCGACGAACACGAGCGTTCGCGCGGGCCGGTTCTCGGGCTGGGCGAAGTGCCGAGCCAACGCGAGCAGCACCGACAAGCCGTCCGCGTTGTCTCCGGCCGCGTCGAACCAACCGTCCGCGTGGGCATTGAGAATGATGCTCTCATCGCTCTCGCTGCCACGGATGATGGCGACGCCGTTCTGCGCTTCGAGGCCCGACCGGCGCTCCACCTCCAGGCTGAGGCGGACACGCAGCTGACCCAGCGTGCCGGCTTGGGCCGCCCCGTCCATGACGCGCTCGAGAAAGAACCCGTCCCGACCGCCGAGGTTGAAGCATGGACCGCCGCAATTGCTGAAATCCCGCGCGCGGCCATTGCCGGGCTGGTCGATCACGGTGATGACCGCGACGGCTCCTCGACTCATGAGATCTTGGGCCCTCGGCACTGCGGGAGTCCGCTCGAAGACCGTGTGGGCCTGCGGCCTGACATGTTGGACAGCCACCTTTCCCACGACATCGATGTGTACGAGCTCGGCCGGGCTGGCCGTCCCCACGAACAGCAGGGGCGCCGTCAGGCTGCCGCCCTCTATCTCGGAAGTTGAGAGAGGCATCGCGGTCTCGAGGACGACGTCTTCGCTTCCCGTGCCGAACACGCGGTCCCCCATGAGTCGCACTTCCCACCGCAGCGGCAACCAGAAGGATGCGTCTGAGGCTTGATCGAACGCTTGCAGCTCGACTTCCGAAATGCCCGCGGCTCTGAACTGCTCGGTGGCCCAGGCTACGGTCTCCGCGCCAGACGGGAAGCCGGTGATGCGCCCCCAGAGTTGTCCGTCTCCCACCTCGCGACGTTGACGACTCTGCCGGGAGAACGCGACGATCGTCTCCAGGTCCCGTTGGATTCGTGCACCTTCGAGCTCGCGGTGCCCTTCCTCCCCCGGGGGCACGGTCGCCGGCACGGGTCCACGGTCACCGATGATCGCCGGCGGCGTGTGAGGTTGAAGCCCCGGCGGCAGGGGAAGACCGAACCAAGCGTCTTGCCCCGGGTCGATCTGGGCCGCGGAGGCTCCCCATGGAAGCGAGCCGATCAGCGCGACGAGAAGTAGAGCGCGTCGAGGGACGTCCACGCGAGGCCGGCTCTTCCTTACCGAGGCATGCATGACCTGCTCCTTCCGGGTGTTGGCCGAGCGCCTTCTACGCACACTAGCGTGAGCGGCGTGAGGTAGCTACGCATGACGCCCGTCCGTCCCTTGCTGTGAGGACCTTCCATGTCAGCCATTGAGCGCATCTGTCGTCGGTGGAGTCTGTTGGGCACGATCGCAGTTCTGGTCACGTCCGTCGGGCCCGGGACCGCACTAGCGGCCCAACAGAGCGTGCCGCCCAACCCGTTGGGACAACCCTTGCTCGATGCGTCAGGCAACCTGCGCGAGGACGCGTTCATCCACATCCCGCTTCGCCCCGAGGACTCCCGATACGCGGATATCCAGGGGGAGCGCCTGAAGACGATCCTACTGGAAGTCGATGCCATCTCTCTGTCGGACCGCGACGCCGGCAACGTCTTCTGGGGTCGCAACGTCGGCACCGCCGGACACGAAGCTATCCAGGACTGGGTCGAGAGCTACTTCCGCGAGAACGGGCTGGAGGACGTGCACCGCCAACCGTTCGACCTGCGCCCGCAGTGGGCTCCCCGCAGTTGGGAAGTCACGTTCATCTCCGGCGCAGAGACGTTCACGCTGGAGTCGGCACGTCCGCCGCAGGGCGCCCCGTCGACTCCGCCGGGCGGCCTGGAGTTCGAGCTCGTGTGGGTCGGAACGGGGAGTGACGCCGACTACCTTGGACGCGACGTCGCGGGCAAGGCGGTGTTGATTCACGACATTCCGAGACCGGGCACGCTGCGGCACACGCTTCGTACCGAGGGCGCGGTGGCTCGCGCCTATGAGAGGGGTGCCGCCGCCGTAGGCATCGTCTACGGGATCTCGGACAACTTCGCCGTTTGGCAACGCACCGGCGACGGGCCAGGCTTCAACGTGGGCTATGCCGACGGCATGCGGCTGCGTGACAGGCTCGGCCGAGGCCAACGGGTGACTGTCCGACTGCAAATGGAGAGCGAGATGCTCGCGGGCCTGTCAGCCGCCAGCGTTTGGGGCACGCTGCCTGGCATCAGCGACGAAGAGGTCCTCGTGATCGCTCACATGGACGGGTACTTCCAGTCGGCGCTCGATAATGCGTCGGGGCTGGCGGTCATGATGGGGCTCGTGGAGCACTTTTCCAAAGTCCCACGCGCCCAGCGAAGGCGGACCATTCGCTTTCTGGGCTCCGTGGGTCACCACGGCGGGCCAGGTACGAGCTGGCTTCACGACAACCGTGAGACCGCCCTCGCGAACACCGTGTTCGCGATCAACCTGGAGCACGTGGCCGTGACAAGGACGAAGTATTGGGGTCCGAACCTCCGCATGATGAATGCGGTCTCCCCCATGCGCTGGTGGTTGTATAGCAGCCCGGCCGCATTGCACATCGTGCTCGATGCCTTCAACCGCTTCAACGTCGGGGTCACCGCGGATCTGGAGCCGGGCGCCTCGGGCGAGATGGGGAGGATGGCCCGGGACGTGCCGTCCATGCAGGTGATCACGTCACCGGAGATCAAGCACACCGAGCAGGACACACCCGAATGGATTCCGGCTGTAGGTCTGGAGCAGATCGCTCGCGCCTACGCGAAGATCATCGATGAGCTGAATACGCTCGAGCGGTCACAGATCGCGCCTGAGATCGGCCTGTAGGTTGGTGTCAGTCCTCCATTACGCCCGGCGCTAGGAGTCGCTCCGATGACAAGAGCCCTGAGCCGTCCTCTCCAGCCCGGACTCGTATCCTTCATGCGATCCCACCTCCGCCGACTGACCTCGTTGAGCGATCTGGACCGATGACAGAAAAAGCCCCGGCCGGAGCATCGCTGCTCCGGCGCGGGGCGCCTTCAAGTCCAGCGTCAGTTCGGGAGCGCTAACGCCGCCAGCCCGTCATTGAGCTGGATGATGATGTATTGCTTGCCCTCATGCACCCAACTCGACATGCCGTACCGTGACCCGCCCGGCAGCTCTACCGCGCCAACCCGCTGGCCGGTGGCCTTGTCGATCGCGAACAGGTGAGGTGTGCCATCACTCGTTTGGCCTGAGGCAAACAGCAGCGTGGGACTCACCACCATCGCAGCGTGCCCTCGCCGGCCCTGGTTGATTGGAACTCCACTGACGCCCTGAAGCAGAGCGTGGTTGCGGATCAACTCCTGCTCGTCGTCCGGCGCATCGCCGTGCGGGATCGTCCAGAGGTGTTCACCTGTGTTCATATCGATGGCGACGATCCGTCCCACAGGTCCCTTCCAGATCGACAGGCCGTCGATGGTCGATGCCGCTGCACCGCCGCCCCGGCCGCCCCGGCCGCCGCCGCCTCCGAGCGCCCGAGAGAACTCCGAGTGGGTTACACCCGTCTGTCGGTCGCTGTCCAACGGTGACTCGACGCCCGGTGCCAGGTACGCGGGTGAGCACCCGCTGGTCGATGTAACGAAGAGCACACCCTCCACCGGATCGGCCACGGGTGGTCCGGTGATGTTCGCGCCGCCGCCGCCCCCGGGGCAGATATTCGCGGGTCCGGCCGGATCACCCACATGCGTCGGCGGATTGAACAGCGGTGCGAACAGGTTGCCGTTCTGTGCCACTTCCATCGCGCGCCGAAGGATCTCGGGCGAATAGTCGATGAGGTGGTCCTCGGTACGTCCCTGGAGGTCGAACGGCGCCGGCTTGGTCGGGAAGGGCTGCGTGGCGGACAGCTGCTCGCCAGGCACCCTCGACTGCGGTACGGCGCGCTCCTCGATGGGCCAGATCGGCTCGCCCGTTTCGCGGTTGAGCGCGTAGACGAAGGCCTGCTTGGTGACTTGGAAGACTCCCGGGATCTCTTGGCCGTCGACCGTGACGTCCATCAGGATCGGTGCAGTCGGCGTGTCGTAGTTCCAGATGTCGTGGTGGACCATCTGATAGTGCCAGACCCGTTCACCGGTCTCTACGTCCAGCGCGATGAGCGTCGTGCTGAAGAGGTTGTCGCCGGGATGGAAGCCACCGTAGTAGTCGATCGTGGCCCCATTGGTCGGGATGTAGACCAGCCCCAATTCAGGATCGACCGACATCGGCGCCCAAGACGAGACGTCGCCCGTCCACTCCCACGCGTCGTTCTCCCACGTGTCGTGGCCGAACTCGCCCGGACGCGGGATGACGTGGAACTTCCACTTGAATGCTCCGGTGCGCGCGTCGTACGCCATGATGTCACCGGGGACCATCTCTGTGCGGGTCTGGTTGTAGCCCTGCTCGGCGGAGTTCCCGACGATCACCACGTCGTTCACAACGATCGGCGGCGACGAAGCGGTGATGTAGCCGATCTCGAGCGGGATGCCCTGATAGGGATCGTACGTCTGGTTGAGATTCTCCCACGGGCCCCAGTCCTCGATCAGGTCCGCGACGAGGTCGACGCTGCCGCTCTCCGGGAAGCCGGGGATCGGTACTCCCTCACCCCAGTTTTCGAGGGGCTGGCCGGTCTCGGCGTCCAGCGCGTGTAGGAAGAAAGCGGGGGTCGTGATGTAGACGACGCCTCTGCCGTCGATCTCGCCGTAGGCGATCCCCTTACCGTAGCCCTTGCGCATCGAATACTGGTAGCGCTCGGTGTTGGGCTCGGTGAAGCTCCACAGGAGCTCCCCGGTGGACGGATCGAGCGCGATCACGTGCCGGCGCTCGCCGGTGACCGTAATGAACTTGCCGCCGACGTAGGTTCCCGTCGACTTAGGGGTGCTCGGACCGAAACTCGCCGCCTGAAACTGCCACGCAATCTCGAGGTTCTCGAAGTTGGCTGCGTTGATTTCGGTCGCCGGCGTGTACCGCGTATGCCACGCGTCCCCGCCGAGGAACGTCCACTGACCGTCTTCAGTGCCCGGTCCCTGAGCCGTTACCGCGATCGGAGCGGTGACCAGCACGCCGAGTGCCAGCGTGAGCCAGAGGAAGGGGAACGGGGAGGGGGACGGTCGCGGGGACCGCCAGCACTTGTCGTTCGTCATAGTCGTCTTCCCTTCGCGGGTTGAGCCCGCCTGATTTGATCCGGTCCCAGGGGACCGGATCTTCACTGCACAATTCGCCATCGTGACCGATTGCTCGGAAGTGCGCAAGACCACCCACGTTAACGATCGGCGAGGGTCCCGGCTGCTTGACCCCTGGCGTCGCGACGGGGGCGTGAATAACGTCGCCATTACATCCGGTCCGCACGCTTCAGCTTCACCGCACCGCCAAGGAAAATCCGATGCGCAACGTCATGTCCAGGGTCATGCCCGTCCTCTGCCTTTTGTGCCTTCTCGGGGCGTTGTCGCCCAGCGTGGTTCACGCCCAGGGGCCCACGGTGGCCATCGATATTCCCCTGTCCGACATCGAGGCCGTGCTCGCCGTTCCGGACGGAGGAACCGATCGGCAGATTCGCATCCTGGATATGGGTAGCTACAACCTGGCCGTGGGAGTCATTCACCGGGGTGCCACACAGGGAGACGGGCCTGTCATGGGCATCATTCACTCCCTTGTGACCGAGACCTACGTGATCACTTCGGGGACCGGCACGCTGGTCACCGGAGGCGGAATGGCGAACCCCAGGGAGGCGGCGGCTGACAGCCACGTGGTTCGGGTCCTCAACGGTCCCACCCGGTTCGGTCGCAGTGAAAACGGACGGGCCCGCGTGGTGGTGCCGGGCGACGTGATCATCATTCCGGCCGGCGTCCTCCACGGCTGGACCAACATCGCCGATCACGTCACCTACCTCAGCGTGCGACCCGACCCCGAGAAAGTGCTCGAAGCGGGGTATGTGAACCCGGCTGTGCAGCGCTAGCAGCCCGCCGTACTTCTACCGCGGGAGGCTAGGGGGAGGTTGCCGCCGGCAGGACCGCCCAATCGCTGTGTGAGCGTAAGCCGCTTACGTTACTACATGGACGATTCGATCCGAAGCTACCTGGCCACCATCGGCCGCGCAGGCGGCCGCAAGAGCCGCCGCACGCTGGATCCGGAGACCGCCCGAGACATGGTTCGAATCCGGGAGGCCCGACGCGCGTACCGGCGGTTCCACACGTCGTGCTTCTGGTCGTACCGGGCAGACCTGACGATCGGTAAGGATGACGTGCTCTGGGTGGCTGAGACGCTGATGAAGAATGGAGGTCGTGAGGCGTGGCGGGTCGCGACGGCACTTTGCCGCTGACCGAGTTCCAGGGGAAAATCCTCGCCGTGGTCGCTCAGACGCGAGCGCCGGACAGTTACCTCGCTGGCGGCGCGGCGCTCCACTTCGCTCCCAACTCTGTTCGCTACAGCAACGACCTGGACTTCTTCCACGACTCAGTGGAACGGGTCGCTACGGCGTTCGGCGCGGACGCCAGGCTGTTGGAAGACGCCGTAGCTCCACTCTTCGATGAGCTGTATCAGAGTGTCAGCTCGGGGAACGAAGCCCGGATCGTGATCGAGACCTGCAGCGCGGACGACTACCGAGACCGGTTGGAGAAAGAGCTGGCCGAGCTCGCCGACGAGGAGATCTGGCGCGCGGGGAAGCAAGTGCGCTCATTGAGGCCGGAAGCATCCGGAACCTAACTCTGGGAGACGACTGAATGATCATGCGAAACACGCTTCGGCCGTATCGATTGGGGCGGTACCTATTGGCTCTGGTCATGCTGTCGTACGGCGGCCGGCTGCAGGCTCAGTCGGCTTCGCCGCCGTCCGAACCTCCTGCGGACTGGGGCCCCGTCTCCATCAACATGGAAGACGTGCCCTACCCGCATCCCGTGAGATTCCTCGATCGGAACCTGTACGGCCAAGATGTGCGGATCGCATACATGGACGTGGCGCCCGTCGGCGAGCCCAACGGCCGGACCGTCGTCCTGTTGCACGGCGGGAGCTATTACGGGTGGTACTGGGAAGCCACCATCGAGGCGCTTCGCAACGAGGGGTACCGGGTGGTCGTGAAGGACCGCCTCGGATGGGGCCGCTCGTCGAAGCCGATCCTGCCGTACAGCATGAACCTCCACGCGTCGAACACGCACGCGATTCTGGAACATCTGGGTATCTCCAAAGCGGCGGTGGTCGGCCACTCCATGGGTGGGCAGATGGCGAGCCGCTTCGCCTTTCTGTATCCCGAGACGACGACTCATCTCGTAATGGTGAATGCGATCGGGATGACTGATTCGCGGCTGGGGCGTGGCTGGAGGGAGCCTTCCGGCGGGAGCTCGACGCCTGATCTCCAACAGGTGTATGAGCGCAACCTGGCTACCGAAGTACGCCGGGTCGTGGAGTGGAAGCCCGAGTTCCTGGAGCACGTGCGCATCCGCTACGGCATGGTCCTGAGCGGTGAGTGGCCCCGCCTGTCCTTGGTTCGGTCCATGGCCAACAACGCCCGTTCGATCGATACAGTGGTGAACGACTGGCCTCAAATGGCGACCAAGGCGATGATCATCGGAGGCGCGGAGGATGGGCCTAATTTCCCGGCAATCGCTCGAAACGCCGCGGAGTCACTCCAGAATGCCGAGCTGGTCCTCATCCCGAACGTGGGGCACAACCCGCACCTCGAGGTACCGGACATCCTCAACCGAGAGTTGATCCGCTTCCTGGCGTCAGACCCAGTGGCCGTGACGGGAAGGTGGTAGCACGCTCCACGCCCCGACTCCGTGTCGGCCCCCTTCTACCGCTCGGGCTGCTACTGGTCGTTGCACCCATGCAGCTATCCGGTCAGGCGGAAAGCGAGCGGCTCGAACCGACCCCTAGCGTAGCGAGTCCGAGCCTGGCGGAGTTGGGTCTTCTGCCGGGGCGACCGCGAATCACCCCGACCAGGACGGACACCCCCCCCAAGATCGACGGATTCCTGGACGACGAGGTGTGGCGCACCGCCGCCCACATCACTGAATTCACCCAGCAATCACCGTTGGATGGCGCCCCCGCTACAGAAGAGACCGACGTCTACATCGCCTACGACGCAGAGTACATCTACTTCGGTTTCCACGCTCACTACGAAGACCCCTCGATCATGAGGGCGAATCTCGGCGAGCGCGACCGGGCGTTCTCGGACGACCTCATGACGGTCTATTTCGACACGTTTCTGGACCAGCAGCGGGGCTACGACTTCGACGTCAACGGGTACGGCGTGCAAGGAGACGGAATCATGTCGGCCGCTCGTCGTACTGGTCGCGGCCGTGGCGCCGCCGCGATGGCGATTCCTCCGGCGGATCGATCCTGGAACGTATTGTTCGAGACCGGCGGCCAGATCGTGGAGGACGGATACACTGCCGAAATGGCGATTCCTTTCAAGAGCCTTCGCTACCCGACCCCCGCCGAGGGCGAGCCGCACCGGTGGGGATTCCAGATCGTGCGGGAAGTGAAGGGCAAGGACCAGGAGAATCAGGTCTGGGCGCCGATGTCTCGAGACGAGACGAGCTTCTTCGCCCAGATGGGGCTGCTCGAAGGGATGACCGGCCTCTCCACCAGCAGGAACCTCGAGATCCTCCCGACCTTCACCGCGATCCAGTACGGTGACATCGACCCGACCCGACCAGCGTTCGTCAATCAGGACACCGATCCCGATGCGGGTGTGAACGTCAAGTACGGGATCACTACCAACCTCACCGCCGATTTCGCGGTCAACCCCGACTTCTCACAGATCGAGTCTGATCGGCCGCAGATCGAGGTCAACCAGCGCTTCCCGCTCTTCTTCTCGGAGCTGCGACCGTTCTTCGTGGAAGGCGCGGAGATCTTCGACATGCGGGGCCCCGTGACCTTCGTGCACACGCGCACCATCGTCGACCCGGACTACGGCGCGAAGCTCTCCGGGCAGGTGGGGCGGTTCTCGATCGGCGTGCTGACCGCGAATGACCGAGCGCCCGGGAAGGTCGATGACCCGGCGGACGCCGCCTTCGACCAGACGGCCCAGACGTTCATCGCGCGGGCGCGCTACGACCTGTACACGGAATCCAACATCGGGACCATCGTCACGGACCGAGAGTTCCTGGACGGCTACAGCCGCCTGATCGGCCTGGACGGGAACTTCCGCCTGACTCCGACAATCACCGCCGTTTTCGTTGCGGTGGGCTCGCGCTACAAGGACATCGGCGGGGGCGCCGAAGTGGAAGGCCACATGCTGGCGACCCGGATCGGTCAGACCGGTCGGAACGTGCGCTGGTCGATCTTCGCGTACCAGACATCGCCCGATTTCGACACCAAAGTTGGCTTCGTCCGCCGACGGGACGTTCGCAACATCACGAACAGCCTCGAATACCGCTTCTGGCCGGAGAGCTGGATCATCAACTGGGGACCGCAGATCACCTACACGCGGAACTACGACTACGACGACATCCTCCAGGACGAGAATCTCTCGGGGCGGATCAACTTCTCCTTCGCGCGCAGCGTCAGCCTGAACGGGAGCGTCAGCCGCAACATGGAGCGCTTTGGGGGGATCGACTTCGACAAGACGCGCTTTTCAGTTGGAGGGAACGTCAATACGAGCCGCAGCTACTCGTTCGGGGGCAACTTCTCCATCGGCGATCAGATCTACTACCTCGGGCCCTCCATCGGCCACCAGGTCAACTGGAGCGTGAACAGCACGCTGCGCCCGCTCGACCGCCTGCAAACCCGGTTGAGCTTGAACTCCCGGCGTCTCACCGATCCGTCCAACGGCGGCGCTGAGCTGTTCGACGTGACGATCATCCGGGGCACGACGAACGTCCAGTTCACCGAGCGTCTGGGCATGCGCAACATCACGGAGTGGAACACGCAGGACGAGACGTTCGACTTCAACGTGCTGTTCAACTACAGAATCAACGCCGGAACCGTGTTCTTTCTGGGCTACGACGACCACTACCAGCAGGCCGATCTGATCGAGGGCGACAGCGACGGGGACGGCCTACAGGAACAGCTCTTCTTCACGGAGGGACTGCGCCGCACCAGCCGCGCGATCTTCGTCAAGCTCCAGTACCTGCTTCGGTACTGACTTCGGGAGCCTGACTCTTTGCTCGCTCCGGGAGACTCCGCGCCGGACTTCACGCTCCGCTGGCTGGACGGGACCGATTGGCGACTCGCGGAGGCGGCGGCAGAGGGTCCACTTCTGCTCACGTTCATCGAGACCGACTGCCCCACCTGCCGGCTCACGCTCCCGTACCTGAAGCGCCTGGCCGAGGCGCTCGGCGCTGACAGCCATCGGGTCGTGCTGGTCTCGCAGGACGGCGCCGAGGAGACGCGCGAGCTGGTGGAGAATTATGGCGTGACCTTCCCGGTGCTCCTGGACGCCGATCTAGATGTGAGCCGCAGCTACGATCCCCCCGCCGTCCCGGCGCTGTTCCTCATGAGCGACGGGGGCCGGATCGAGCTCTCCGAGGTGGGCTTCCACAAAGAGGGCCTCAACTCGGTGGCCGCACGAATGCTCTCGAGCCTGGGACTTCCCCTTCGCACGGTGGCGGAGCTCGACGATGGCGCTCCGCTGATGAAGCCTGGGTGCTCGTCCCGCCACCTCGAGTCCGCGGTTATCGGCGGACCCGCCGGGCTGGACGTCGCCGCGCCTATAGAGTCGTCACCCGAGCCGATCGATCTGCTACCGGAGCGGGCACCGCGGGCCACGCGCCTCACGTTGGCCGTGGACGAGGACCCGTACGAATACTGCATGAGCGCCGGTTTTTCGCCCTTCCTTCCCGTGGTGCCACCTACCGTGGAACGGGTCGATGCCTTCCTCGCAGCGGTCCCACACCCGCCGGATCGTGTCGTAGCGCTGGTCCCGCCCTGCTACGGAGCTGCCACGATCGAGAAGATCGCCGCCAACGCGGTGATGGCGGGCTGCAAGCCCGAGTACATGGAGGTTCTGCTCCCCGTGGTCAGGGCCGCTTGCGACGAACGCTTCAACCTGCATGGCGTGCAGGCCACGACGAATTCCGCTACTCCGTTGATCATCTTGAGCGGACCGGCCGCCAAACGCCTGGGCTTCGCGAGCGGGGCGGGCGTATTCGGAAACGTGGCTCGGGCCAACAGCTCCGTGGGCCGGGCGCTCCAGCTCATGATGGCGAACCTGGGAGGCGCGCTCCCCGGTGAGATCGACATGGCGGCGCTGGGGAACCCCGGACGCTTCTCGTACTGCGTGGCCGAGAATCACGAGCACAGCCCGTGGCAGCCTCTGCACGAAGAGCTCGGTTTTGGCCGGGACGAGAGCACGGTCACACTTTTCGCCGCGGGGGGGCTCATGGAGGTGAGTGAGCACACGGCGCGAACCGGCGCTGGAGTGCTGCGCACGATCGCCGCCACGCTCTCCATGGTCTGGAGCTGGAGGACGTGCGGGCGCGTCGAGGCGGTGCTCGTATTGTGCCCGGAGCATGCGGCGACCTTGAGCTCCGACGGATTCTCGAAGAGCGACGTGCGCGACTTCCTCTTCGAGCACACCGGTGTTCCCCTGCGGGCGTTCGAGCATGAGGGCACGGAGGGTAGTCAGGCTCGTGGTCTCTACGAAGAGGTCCTGATCGACGGTGAGCCCCACTATCGGAAATTCCAGGACCCCTCGCAGATTCGCATCATCGTGGCGGGTGGCACGGCCGGAAAATTCTCCGGGGTTCTGGCGGGTTGGTTGGCGGGACCGGAGGGCTCTCAGAGCGTTACCTACCCGCTCAAGTGGTAGGGACGCAGAACGTACAAGTACAAGTTAGGAGGTCCGATGCCTACATTGGTGAACCCTCTCGATGAGCGCTCTCAAGGAGTGAAGCCACCGGCGCTCAGGCTCGACACCCTCGAGGGCAAGACCCTCGCCCTGCTCGACATCAGCAAGCCCAAAGGGAAGGAATTCCTGGACCGGCTGGAGCAGCTCCTCAAGGAACGGTACGGCGTTGCGAAGATCGTTCGCGAGATCAAGCCGACCTATACCAAGCCCGCTTCTGGGGCGCTGCTCGAGAGGCTCGCTTTCGTAGACGGAGTGATCGAAGCGCTGGCCGACTGAGGCTCCTGCACAACGTGCAGTTTGCACGACAGCGTTCGACTCGAAGAGAAAGGAATCCCCTCCGTGCCCTTGGTCACGGACGAGTTCCGCACTGCCGCGAGGGTGCAGGCGAGCCGCCTCGGCCGGCCCGACCTGGACGCCGTGTTCGTTCCGCATCCCATCCAGGATCAGACTCGGGCCGAGATCGAGGCCCGGGCGGACGCCGTGATCGAGGAGGTTGTCGCACAGCTCACCGGCCGCGGAGACTCCTGAGACGTGATACTCGTCACCCTGCTTTGTTACCCTTGCTTCCTTGCCCCGCCTCCCCACGCCATCTAGTCTGCCCCATCCGGGTCAGGGGCAGAGGAGGCCTGTAACAGGTGAGGGGCGTCATGACGGTCGTGAAACCAGTGGGGTCGACCCTTGCGGTGGGGTGCGTTCTGGCCGCTCTCGCATGCGCTGAGTCCGTTGAGAGGGAATCAGAGCCGCAGTCAGAGCCTATAGGGGATGCGGTCGCTCTGGTCCAAGAACCGATCAACGACCTGCCCAATCCCTATGATACGGAGGACGGGTGGGGGAAGCTTCCCGACGGCAGGACGTGGGGATCCACGGCGGGGGTCGATATCGATCCCGACGGCGTACACGTGTGGGCGATCGATCGATGTGGAGGAAACAACTGCGCGTCGTCGGACCTCGATCCGATTCTCAAGTTCGATCCGCAGGGCAACGTCGTGGCCAGCATCGGCGGCGGGCTGCTCATCTTCCCTCACGGCCTCCACGTAGACCGGGATGGCAACGTGTGGGTGACCGACGCTCAAGGACCCAACGGCACCGACGCGAACAGGGACGGCAAAGGCCATGTGGTCCTCAAGCTCAGTCCCGAGGGTGAAGTTCTGCTGACGCTCGGTCGGCCGGGGGTCGCGGGCGACGGCACGGACGAGCTGCTCAATACGCCCTGCGACGTGGTAACGGACGACGACGGAAACATATACGTCGGCGATGGCCATGGAGGCCAAAGTCCGGATGCGCCTCCGGGCACGGTCGCACGCATCGTCAAGTTCGACCGGAACGGAAGGTTCATCACTTCGTGGGGAGGCTTGGGATCAGGACCTGGTGAGTTTCGCACTCCTCACGCTTTGGACATCGATTCCCGAGGCCGGTTGGTCGTCGGAGATCGCGGAAACAACCGCCTGCAGATCTTCGAGCGGGACGGCACCTACATCGAAGAGCTGAAACAGTTCAGCAGACCGAGTGGCATCTATATCACGGACGACGACACGATCTACGTCGCTGATTCAGAGTCGGAATTCGACGAAGTGCGCAACCCTGGCTGGAAGCCTGCCATCAGGGTGGGGAGCCTCAGGGACGGCATCGCCAGGTTCTTGATCGACGGAACGGTCGCCGCCTATCCCGATGGCTCGAACCCGGAAGGAGTGGCCGTCGATGCAGCGGGTAACGTGTACGGTGCAGTCGTGTCGGGTGGTGGCGCGCTCCTCAGATCCGTCAGGCGCTAGAATCAACTCCGCCTGGACGCGTCCTCGACTCTGTTGCCTCGGGCTCGCCGTCGCGACGGCGTTCCTAACCCTAGCCCTACCGTGAAATCGATACGCGGAACCCGATGAACGGCCGTCGAGCGCCTGGGTCGGCACGCCCGCGGTTGGCAGTGCGGACGAAGCTCTCGGGATCCCCGAACGAGCCGCCACGCATCACCCACAGCGCCTCCGCCTCGAGGCCGACGCCGTCGTCCGTCGCGTCGTAGGGGTAGGGCTGATAGGGGCTCCGGGTCCACTCCCAGACGTTGCCGGCCATGTCGGAGAGACCGAAGGCGCACTCCGGGCATTCGTAGCTGCCCACCGGTGTCGTGCTTCTTCCGCCGTAGTTGGCGCGGTCCCGCCTGGGCTCGTCCCCCCACGGATACACTCGGCCGTCGGTACCCCGCGCGGCCTTCTCCCACTCGGCCTCCGTCGGCAAGGAGATGCGCCACCCGTCGCGGAGCAGCGCGGCAAGCCGTGGCGGTGTCGCTGACGACTCCCCCAGCGTCGCGTCGAGCCAGCGAGCGTAGGCGAGCGCATCGGGCCAGGAGACGGACCTCGCAGGATGATCGGGAGGCGCCTGAAGCGCCTGCGCATCTATCGTGTACGCTGTGGCCTCGACGAACGCACTGAGCTGAGCGACCGTGACCTCGTACCGCCCCATGTAGAAGACCGGCAGCTCCACCGTTCCCTGCGCGCTCGAGCTGGACCACCGCTCGATGTCGAAGGCGCGCACATCGACGCTCGGGTCACTACCCATCAGGAACACGCCGGCCGGAATCTCCACGAAGCCGAGCAGCTCCTCGTCGGGGAGAAACCAGGCGTCCGCTCGAAAACCGGCGACCTCGCCGAGAGCGGCACGGGGCGGTGGGGTGCTCGCGGCCTGCGCAGGCGGGCCCTGCGAGAGTCGTAGAGCGATCCACACGGAGGCGACGATCACCAAGAAGGCGAGCGGAACCGCGCCTTTCATCGACTGCACGCGAAGGCCCAGTCGTGATCACACGCGCGGGCGTACAACTCCTGCTCAGACATCTCCATCAGGTTCTGGCCCGCCTCTCGCAGCAGCAGTCTGAGATCGAGGAGCCGGGGGTCGGTGCGGTTGAAGCCACCCGGGTCCAACAGGTTGACGCACGCGGCCTGGAACCGGAGTTCGCAGGCTCGCGCGAGGTAGCCGCGCGCCAGCTCGGAATCGGAGGCCACGATTTCCCCCTGCGCGAAGTGTATGCCGAGCTCGTTGCACGCCCATGCCGAGTTGTCGCCGCAATACGTGGTCTCCAGCTGGATCAACCGGGTGCAAGCGTTGGAGCGGCCTTCCGCGCACGCCTGCTCCCAGAACGGCAGGCTGTCACCCGTGTGCTTTCCGTCGGTCCTTCCCATCGCGGTCATCGCTCCGAAGAACACGATCCAGGCGGCCATGTGCGCCAGGTTGGCGCGCAGGGGAGCCCATTTCAGCCGCCATCGTGCGAGCACAGGGCTTTCCCGCGCGACGTGAACCAAGCTGTCGATCCCACGAACGCTCAAGTTCAGAAGCGGCACGGCCAGGAGCTTGTCGTAGAACGTCGGCGCCCCGGCGGCCCCCAGGACCATGTAGAGGCCGAACACACCCGCTCCGTACAAGCCTCCGAAGAGGAGCTTCCCGGGTGATGTCCGCGGCGACGTGGACGGGTCGGTTATCAGGAGATGGAGGCCGAGGAAGACCGCGGCGGGGATGTCGGAGTCGAGGAAGTAGGGGACCCCCGTCAGAGACGCGTACAGTGCGCTCAGTCCGAACAGCACGGCCGCGGCGGAACCTGCGACGAGCGTGATCGAGAAGAAGTACATCACGATCAGGCCCAGCAGGAACAAGTACAGGTAAATCAGCGGCGCGAGCGTCAACGTCGAGGCGATCTCCTGTCCCCAGGTGAGGTCGGTCGCGCCCGTAGTGATCAGCACGAGCGAGAAGAGTCCGAGCGCGAAGGCGGACGGGTTGAAGATGTGCACCTTCCGGCCTCCGCGGTGCCAGCGCACGAGCTCTTTCCCGAGGAAGCCGACCCCGATCATCAGGAACTGCAGGTAAAACCAGTCGTCCCTGAACCAGAGGAAGAGGTTGATGCTGAAGATGATCGGGAACGGACCGAAGCCCAGCACGTACGTCTCGCGCCGGGACCACGCGAGCAGCATGTCGAAGACGTAGGCGAACACGAGCTGCGCGGCCAGCAGCAAGGCGAAGTCGTAGACGGGTCGCCAGTACCATCCCCAGTAGGCGAATACCGCGACCTGGACCAGCGCCTGCACATAGTGCTGTGGGCGGAGTACGCTCTGGAGCGACCGGCCGGCGGAAGTACTCCGGAGTCGCAGGAAGAGCGCGGTCTGCCATATCAGAAGCGCTCCGGCCGTACCCCAGAACGACCACGCGAGACGAAGGTTGCCCTGCACGCGTGGCAGGAGCGACAGCACCAGCAGGCCGAGCGTCAGCGCCAGCGGCAGATAGAGCACCCGCCGCGAGGTCGGCGTTGGCGTAGCCCGAGCTTTCGCGGAACGCCGTCGTCGGGCAGCTGACATGGAGCCTCTGGTGCGGGGATGAGTACCGCAGTCGAAGCCGCGGTCGCGCACTTTCGCGGTGGGTCGAGAAGCTAGGACTGGCGGTTCGCTGGAGGAAGGAGGCGCTCGGCATGCTACATCGCCCGGAGTGATACGAACGCCAGACCGAAGGACGCGAGCACGCTGACCCAGATGAGTACGTACAACGGGACGAAGTATCGCCGTCGCTCGAGCATCGCCGGAAAGAGGATCGGCTTACGCGCGAACTTTCCCCTCGGCGTCGACGGGAAGAAGAAAGTCTTGTACGTATCGAGCGTCGCGACGGTGAATCCGATCGCGCACAGCGCGATGAGCGGGTAGCTTTCGGTGAAGTTCGAGACCAGCAGCCCGTAGATCGTCGCGACCACGGGGCTCCGGAAGAAGTTGAGCGATTCAAAGCCCTCGATCGGGGCGTCCTTGAATGCGCCACCGAACGCCGAGTACCAGCCACCCGCGCTTGAAACGAGGATCAGGCTCCAGAGCGGCGCGGCGACACCTGGCTCCGGCTGAAGCGCCATGGTGCCCGTGAGCAGCGCGAGCCCAGCCCCGTGACGAGCCCGAGCCCCACCGCGAGACGTGTGCCTCGATTTTGGACGACTAGACCCATCACGTGGAGCTGCATCGGGATGAAGTACTTCGATTGGTCTTCGTCGCGGACGAACGTCTTCCAGAACTTCGTCACTGCCCGCTCTAGCGCGTAGGTGAGACCGAAGAGGAGCACGATCCCGGAGGCGGTGGTTGAGTCGATGCCGGTGACCGCCGCCGCGAGCGGCGCGAGCATCACTCCTACTAGGATGCTCCGTAGGTATTTGGCGACCGTGAAGCCCTCGTGGATCGAGTCCTTGAACATGCCCCAGGTGGCTATGTGCCCGCCGACGGCCAGGCCCACGAGAATTTCGGTGATCAGGTTCAAGCGGTCCTCCCATGCGAAGATGATTTCAGGTGGAGCCGGCATACGCCGACCGGACGAGCTCCACGTCACGTCGGGCGTCTGCGAGCGTGAACTCTGGTGGTGTGTTCGTCGTGAGGGCCCGGATGAAGTCTCCGAGCATCGCGCGGTACCCGGCGATGTCGGTGAGACCCGGAGCCCAGAGGCGTGGCCGGGGCCCACTGCGTAGCACGAAGAGGCCGTTGGACTCGAAGAGGATCGAGCCACGCGTCCCCCAGATCCGCGAGAGCCTGAGGCCCCGGAGTGTGCTCGGGATCTCCCACGAATAGGTGAGAACGCCCACAGCGCCCTGACGGTATTCAGCGACGAGCACCACGCTGCGCTCGTGCTCCGCGGGGGCGTCGGGGAGGTAGCAGCGTACGTCTTTCGAATCTCTAGGCCGAGATTCGCCATCAGGCTCACCCAGTGGATGCCGCCCTCGAAGAGGGCCCCGCCCCCCGCGCGTGCGGGATCGGCACGCCATCCTTCGACCGGCTGCCGCTTCACCGCGTTGATTTCGATGATCCGCACCTGGCCTAGTACACCCGACTCGATGACGTCTCGGAGGCGGCGACGCAGCGGTTTGTAGAAGTAGTTTTCGGCGACCAATACCATCCGGGATGCCTCGGACGCTGCCCGCTCCACTTCGTCGAACTCCCCACCTGTGAGGAAGGCGGGCTTTTCCACGATGACATGCTTGCCGAACGCCAGGGCCTGCAAAGCCAGGTGACAGTGGGTGTCCGGGGGCGTCGTCACGAAGGCGGTGTCGAACTCGTCGTCTCTGAGCGCTTCGTCCCAACTCCCCGCGAAGGCGCGCCCTCCGAAGGTGTGAGCCAACTCCGCCGCCTCGCCCGCCGATCGGCTGAAGTAGCCGAGGCGCACGGCGGGGAAGCGCCTCGCGAGCACTTTCGAGTGGAGGCGGGTGGCGTAGCCCGAACCGATGAACAGGATTCCTGGCGCCGAGCGCGGCCGCGCCGTCATCGGTCGATTCCCATGAGCACTGGGAGGGTCCGGAGCCTCTGCGCACGAGAGCGATGGGTACCGCGCCGCTCGTTCTCGGCAATGTGTTGTCCCGCCTTGAGCGCGTCGGCCGCGATGGTGAGGCTCGGATTCACCCCTCCCGAGCGGGGCATGAAGCTGCCGTCGGTCACCCAGAGGTTGTCGATGCCCCGGAAGCGTGATGTCGGATGCAGCGGGGACGTTCTCGGGTCCGGCCCCATCCGCAGCGTTCCCACTGCATGCGAGAACGTGGTGAGCCGGATGCCGTGCGTGAAACGAGCCCCGGCGTTCTTCAGGATCGCTGTGGCTACCTGCGCGAGCGAGCGCCGGGCGTGTACGTCTCGCCACGTGTATCGATGTGTGACGATCGCTCTTGGAAGCCCATACCGGTCGGTGCTCGAGCGGCTTAACGAGACTCCGTTTTCTCTCCGCGGCTCGTCCTCGGCGATCACCAATAGTCCTGTGCACCGATCCGCGAGCGGCTCGGCCACGCCGCCCAGGAAACTCGGTGCGATCTCTCGCACCAGCCCCGTGGGCGGCGGATGGATCGACTGAATGCACCCGAGTTTCGGCTCGCCCTCGTTTCCTCCGTAGAAGTCCAGGATTCCGACCTGCTTGTGAAAGGCTCTCGAACCTTCGAGCCGATGGGGAAAGAGCCCGAAGACGATCTTGTTGCAGTGCCGCATGAGGCATTGACCGACCCAGTCCCGAGCCGGAGAGGAGGCCTCGAGCCCCGAGCTCAGGATCAGGTGCGGGGAGCCCAGGGCGCCCGCCGCGAGGACGTATCGGTCACCGCGGAAGATCCGACGGCGTCCCGTGGCGCGATCCACAGCGACGACACCCTCGATGAGGCCTCCTCGCCTCAACAAGCGAACGACCACCGTGTTCGAGACGAGCGCGAGGCCTTGCCTCACGAGGGACGGAAGCACGGCGGTACTAGGGTCGCGCTTGGCACTCACCGCACAGGCGTAGCCGTCGCATGTGCCACAGCGTCTGCACGCCGACTCTTCCTCACCACTCTGACCGAAGTCGATCGCCAGGGGCAAATAGGAAGGTCGGAGCCCCAGCTCGGTCGCCGTGTTCCAGATCAAGCGGGCCGGTCCTTGTACGTCGGGCGTCCGGCGAGGGTATGCCTCACTCCGCCATGGCTCTGTCGGATCGTGGCCCTGTCGACCTGCGACGCCGAGGATTCGCTCTGCCCAACCGTAGTAGGGCTCGATCGCTCCGTACCCGTAGGGCCACCGGGCGTCTGCCTGGGCCGCGATCTCGGGGCATTCGCCGAAGTCAGCCTCGCGCATACGGTACGCGACACCGCCGTAGAAGACCGACGCTCCGCCGACGCATTGGAACGTGCCCTCGCGGCCAGGATCGTCTCCGCGCACGACGTAGTGGCCCTCCATCGTGTAGTAGGGGCTGAGCTCCAACGAGGCCGCGGGTGCCCAGTTTTGGGGCCCGCGGAGAACCGGCGGCCCGCGTTCGATCATCAATACGCTGAGCCCGGCTTCGACCAGCGCGTAGGCGGCCATGGAGCCGCCCATGCCGCTGCCGACGATCACGACGTCATATCGCATAGAGGCCCGATGGTCGCTCGAAGGGTGCTCGTTCATCTGACGGTCCTTGCTTCAGAGGGCGAGAAAACCGCAGTCCACGGTTCACGCCTGAACGCTAGGAGCCCACGTCAGATCACCGGATACGTCGCGCGACGTAGGAGAAGACCAAAAGAGTGCCCAGCGGCTTTGTAACAGCCCGGGCGCACGACGTACAACGCTTTGTAACAGCTCGGCCTGTACAGCCCGGGGAGCTACCAGATCGTCATCGATTCTTCGAACAGAGAGGTCAGCTCCTCTGCTCCGGCCGGTCTGGGCGACAGCTTGGTCACCCGATGCTGAGGCAGCGTCCCCTGTACCAGTGCCGGGATGTCATCCGTGGTATAGCCCACGGCCGCGAGACCGTTCGGGACGCCTAGCTCACGCATGAAGTGGATGACGCGCTCGGCGAGGACCTCACCGGACTCGCTCGGCGTCGCGTCCGACACGTCCGCGCCCAGCGCCGACGCGGCTCGCAAATGCCGCTCCGGATTCGCTGAGGCGGTGAAGCGCACGACGGCGGGCGTGTTGAGGATCACGGATATCCCGTGGGGCACCAGCGCGTGGTCGACGACGTACCCGTCGGGCCGGTGGCCACGAACCATGCCCGCGACCGGGTAGGACATCCCGTGCGGTAGGTGGACTCCGGCGTTTCCGAAGCCGATGCCGGCGATCGCCGCGGCCAGGAGCATCTGCGCCCGCGCCTCTTCGTCACTGGCATCGGCGTACGCGCGCGGGAGAAACTCGGCCATCAGCTCGAGCGCGCGCAGCGCCCAGATGTCGCTGACCGGGTTCGAGCCCTGGTAGGCGGGGCGCTCCAGCGGCCTAGCCGGTTTGGGGCGCTGGTCGAACGGCATCGCGGTATACGACTCCAGCGCATGGCTGAGCACGTCCAGTCCTGTCGCCGCGGCCACCGCGGGTGGAAGCGTGCGCGTGTTGTCCGAGTCGACGATCCCCAAGGTCGGCTTGAGGTATCGGTGCGCGATGCCCGTCTTCGCCTTTTTCTCCACGTAGTCGAAGATCGCCACGCCCGTCGTCTCGCTTCCTGTGCCCGCGGTGGTCGGGACCGCGATCAGCGGTTTGAGCGGCCCCGGGATGGGGTGTCCGCGGCCGATGGGGGCGTTGACGTAGTCGAAGAAGTCGGACGGGTGGGTGGAATAGAGGTTCGCCGCTTTCGCCGTGTCGATCGTGCTACCGCCACCCACCGCTACGAAGGAATCGAACCCCCCGTGCGTCGCGAAGTCTGCCGCAGCCTTGAAGCTGGCGTCGGTCGGCTCGATCGAGACAGCGTCGAAAACCTCGAAGCCGATGTCGTTCTGCTTCAGCGACTCGAGCACGGTGTGGCCCACCGGGTGATCGCGCAGTGCCGGATCGATGACCAGCATCGTCAGGCGGGCCTTCAGGTCTACGAGATCCATCCCGATCTCGCCAGTGACTCCGCGGCCGAACCGGATGTTCGACGCGGCTATCTGGAAGGCGGTGTCGCGTTCCGTTGGCATCGCGGGGCTCCGTCTCTCTGTTGCTAGAAGGCTGTTGGAAGAAGTACAGCGGGCCGCGTTGCGGTGCCACCGCAACTCACAAGCTTGTACGGTATTGTCACACTTGGCGTTGGGCATATGGTGGTTGGTCCAACGCCACACCGCGGCAACCGCGGCGATCGCCAGCAGCCTCGCGATCAACCTTCCGCGCGCGCATCACCGGGACGTCGATGCCGTACGGCATCGACGTAGGCGCGGTCTCGCTTGTCGTGTCCCTGACCCTGTTCTTGAGTATCTCGCTGCTCAGCGCGCCCGATGAGCTCGACGCCGATGTCGAGGCGGTCATGGAGATGTGATTCTACACGGCAGGATCCGACACCAAGCTCCATTCCTCGGAAAGATCGAGCCGGTCGACCCATTCCCCGATGCGCTCCAAGTCGATTTCCGTTCCGGAGATGTCGAGCATCGCACGAACGTCTCGCAGATGCTTGTCGGAGCCACCGAGTCGGTAATACTGCAGCTTCTTCACGATCAGCTCCTCGGCAGAGGAGAAGACCGCCGTCAGGCCCGGCAGAGCGGGGAGGCGACGACCGCGCTCGATCTGGCTCCGGCGACCTCGTCCTTCTTGTCCGAGAAGACGTCGATCTTCAGGCCGGACGTGGGGTGGATGATGTTGAATTGAGCGCCTTCACGCATCGCGACATCCGCCGCGTCGACATCCAAATGGAACTCCCCGGGCGGAAAGCGCCGACAGAAGGCCACTAAGTTCTCGGAATCGAGTGACACGACGACGTCGATGTCGAGTGTAGCTCTCGGCTCTCCGTATGCGATGCTCGCGATGGAGCCTCCGAGCGCGTACGGAACACCGACCTCCTCGAGTGCTGTGACCAGATAGCGGAGGAGCTCATCCGCTCCCACGGAGGAACCTCCGGGCGATTTCGGACCGCACTTGCTCGGGCGTCCAACCCTCACGTGCACCGAGGTGGGCCTCCAGACGGGAACGCACGAGCCGTGTCGCGTCGAAGGCCGCCGCAAGTCGCTCGTCGTGCGACATCTCCTTATAGATAGCGATCAGTCGTGGGTCGAGTCGTTCCGGCGGGCGGACGTCGGGTTTCATGGATGACAATCTAGCCCCATCAGACTGGCAGCCCCTCCCCGCGCCGCACTATGTTCTCTCGGGCTCTCCTCCCCGGGCCCGCCAGAAGAGGATACATGAATGCGCGTCCGTGAAGCTCTCCCCCTCGTCTCGATGCTGGTCCTGGTCGTTCTCGTAGCCGCTTGCGCGACTTCAGCTCCCGGAACCTTCGCAGACTCCGAGGTCTCCAGCCCCACCTTCTACGCCGACGTCGTGCCGATCCTCCAGGAGAACTGTCAGGTCTGTCACATGGAGAGCGGACAGAATCTCGGGGGCATGGTCGCGCCCGTGGCCTTCACCAGCTACGAGACGACCAAGGAATGGGCTCCCCGCATCGCGCGCGCGGTCCGCACCGGAAGGATGCCCCCGTGGCATGCGGCCCGTGAGCACAAGGGAGATTTTTCGAACGAGCGCGTGCTCGAGGACTCTGAGATCGCGACACTACTGGCCTGGGCCCGGTCCGGGACCCTTGCCGGCGATCCGGCCGACGCGCCGCCGGCGGCGGAGTTCAACATGGCGACGAACGGCTGGTCGATCGGCGAACCGGACCTGATCGTGCGGCTACCGGAGCCGTACCTGGTTCACGATACGATCGAGGACCAGTACATCGACTTCGAAGTGCCGATCACCGCGGACATGCTTCCGGAAGATCGATGGGTCAAGGCGGTGGAGTTCCGCGCCGGCAGCTCCGCGGTCCACCACGTCATAGCGAGCCCCATCGGCGGCATCGCGCCGGGCAATGCGCCGCGCGTGTTTCCCGACGGGTACGGGACGGTGTTGCGCAAAGGCACGACCGTGACGTTCAGCATGCACTACCACAAGACGCCCGGCGAAGGCACCGCGGTCTGGGACCAGACGTCTGCGGCGATCGTCTTCTACGCGCCGGGCGAGATCATCGACCACGTAGTCCAGAGCCAGTCCCTGGGCATGTTCCGCTTCGAGATCCCGGCGAACGATCCCAACTACACCTTCCGTAGTGAGCACACGTTCGAGAAGGACGTGAATATCCTGTGGATGCTCCCGCACATGCACCTGCGCGGCAAGGCCGCCCTGTACGAGATCACACTGCCGGGCGGTGAGAAGGAGACGCTGTTGCACGTACCGCGCTACGACTTCAACTGGCAGCACACGTACATCTTGAACGAGCCTGTCCTCGCCCCGGCGGGAACCAAGATCGACCTCACGCTCTGGTGGGATAACTCGGCCGGCAACCCCCACAACCCGAACCCGGACCGTGCTGTGGGCTGGGGACGGCCCACAACGGACGAAATGGGCTACGGCTTCATGTCCTACACCGAGGTCGAGCCGAGGCGGTTCGTGGCAGGGGAGAAGATCCCGGAGGAACTTTTCGGGCCGACGGGGTCGCAGCGAAACCCGGGGAGTCCAGAATGAATCGCATGACCACGATCCTCTTCGCCGCCGCGCTCTTGCTTCCCGCGCCGAGCCACGCCCAGCAGCAGGAGTCGTACGACTACTGGCGCGCGCAACGGGACATGATCCAGCACGGCCAACAGGCGATCTTCATGTGCAATGGCTTGTTCACGTCGAATCGGACGCTCGAGCAGGTCTTCGACAAGGAGCTCAAGTACCTCCGCCAGCCGGTCGGCACACCCCGCGGCGGTGACTACGAGGTCGACTGGGACCGAAAGGCCGTAGCGATCGGCGCATCGGGCGGCACGCCGATCATGCGCGCGGCGTTCCGGCAAGGCATCGGGTGCGTGATTCTCGCGCCGGATCAGACCTTCGAGGACATCGACGACCTACCGATCATCGACACACCTCCGCTTCCAGGAGACGCTGCCACGATCCCGTGGCCGGAAGGCGACTGGGTGGCGGACAAGACGCTCCCCTCCAACCTCGACCCGGTCGCATTGCAGGCTGCCTCCGATTGGGCGTTCGAGCGCGAGTCGCCGGAGCAGGTCACGCTCAGTCTGATCGTGGTGCAGGGTGGGGACATCGTTCATGAGCGGTACGCGGACGGCTTCGACATGTCTACCCGCACGCGCACATGGTCGACCGCCAAGAGCCTCGCGGTGACCCTCATGGGCATGATGGCCGACGATGGGCGCCTCAGCCTCGACGAGTCCCTCGGCTTCGAGTGGCTGCCGCGACAGGCCTCGCCCGAGACGGATCCCAGGCACGCGATCACGCTACGACACGTGCTCAACATGTCGAGTGGGCTCAACACCGTGGACAGTCGGGGCCTGGAATACGCCACCGGGTCGGGCCTGGCATACTGGGCGGGCGCGAGCTCCGTGCGCGGGGCTCTGAGCCGGGCGCTGATACGGGAGCCGGGCACGAGCTGGGACTACGAGAACTACGACACGCTGCTCGGGGTCCTCGCTATGAAGCGCGCGATCGGCGACGACCAGGCCTACCTCGAGTATCCGCGCAAGGCGCTGCTCGACCGCATCGGCATGCGCAACACGCTGATGAGCGTGGACCGTTTCGGCGACTTCATCATGAGCAGCCAGGTCTACACCAATGCGCGTGACCTCGCGCGCTTCGGGATGCTCTATCTGCAAGACGGCGTGTGGGACGGCGAGCGGCTGCTCTCCCACGAATGGATCGACTTCGTGCGCACGCCGGCTCCGGCGACCGCGGAGCGGGGAAACCACTACGGGGGACAGTGGTGGCTCGTGCCGGACGATCGGAACGACGTGCCGAAAAGCGCCTACTCCACCTCAGGGAACCGAGGTCAGTACGTGATCGTGGTCCCCTCGCACGACCTGGTGATCGTGCGTCGTGGACTGGACTACGGCCGTCAGGGCTTCAACCGATGGGACCTCACCCGCGAGGTGCTCAAGGCCGTCCGCCCGATCTCGGATGGGGATGGGAGTTGAGGACGCCACACACGAGCCCTGGAAAAATTGCCGCAACACAACGTATTATCGTACGTTGTCAGTGGTCTGCCTCGCGCGTGCGGGGGACCTAACGGAGGGACCGTGGTTCAAGAGACTTCCAGGAGCTGCCAGGAATGAGGAAATCCTCACTTGCGATCCCGATGGTCGCATGCCTGGGCGTAGCGCTCGCTACCTGCACCGGGCCGGGTCAGCCCTCTTCGGCCGGGATGCTCGCCACGACCGCGCATCCGGTTCCCAGCAGCTATGAGGGTGCGAACGCCGTAGTAGACCAATACTGCACCCGCTGCCACAGCGAGCGGATGCGGCGCGGCGAGCTCGTACTGGAAGGCTTCGATGTCGCGAACGCGCCGGAGAATGCCGAGGCCGTCGAGAGGATGATTCGGAAGCTCCGCGTGGGCATGATGCCGCCCTCGGGAGCCCGGCGGCCGGAAGAAGCCGTGCTCCAGGCGGTTGCGAGGGAGTTGGAGACCATCGTCGATCGGGCTGCCGCGCGGAACCCGAACCCCGGCGCGCGCACGTTCCAGCGGCTCAACCGGGCCGAGTACCGAGGGGCGGTTCGCGACGTGCTCGGAATCGACGTGGACGTGAGCAGCTTCCTGCCCCTCGATACCAAGAGCGCCAACTTCGACAACATCGCCGACGTGCAGATGCCGTCGACGACTGTCATGGAAGGCTACCTGCGGGCGGCCGGACAGATCGTTCGCGTCGCTCTCGGAGACCCGGATGCCGAGGTCGGCAATACGATCTACCGCGTTCCCCGAGTTCAGTCCCAGAGGGAGCGGGTCGAGGGTGCGCCGTTCGGAACGCGTGGTGGGCTGTCCGTGGTGCACAACTTTCCGGCCGATGGGAAGTACGTCTTCCACATCATGCCGTACGCCGCGGTCGAGGGTGAGGTCTTCGCTCGGCCCTACGGTTATGAGCAGATCGAGGTCTCGATCGACGGTGAACGGGTGGCGCTACTGCCCGTCGACCGGTGGATGTCGGAGTCCGAGCCCTCGGGTCTGAACATCCGGACGGACTCTATCCAGGTCACCGCGGGGCCCAAGCGTGTGACGGCTGCCTTCGTGCGCCAGTACGAGGGTGCCGTGGACGACCTGATCCGGCCAATCGACCATACGCTCGCAGACGGACAGATCGGTGTCGGGCTGGGTGTGACGACGCAGCAGCATCTCCAGCGCATGACGGTCCTGGGCCCGTTCGAGGTCACGGGCGTGTCGGAAACTCCCACGCGTCGCATCGTCTTCAGCTGCCGCCCGACCTCACCGGATGAGGCTCGGCCGTGTGCTCGTGAGATCGTCGCACGCATGGCCGCGAAAGCGTACCGGCGTTCCGTGCAGCAGAACGACGTTGACGGTCTGCTGACGTTCTACGATCGCGGCGCGGCCGACGGCGGCTTCGAGGGCGGCATCCGCACGGCGCTCCAGGCCATGTTGACCAGCCCGCACTTCCTCTTCCGTATGGAAGAGCGGCCCGACAACGTGCGGCCGGGTGACATCTATCGCATCAGCGACATAGATTTGGCGTCCCGGCTCTCTTTCTTCCTCTGGGGCATGCCGCCGGACGAGCAACTGCTGCGACTCGCGGAGGACGGGGACCTTTCGAACTCCTCGGAGATCGAACGACAGGTGCGGCGGATGTTGGTCGACACCAGGGCGGAGGCCCTCGCGACTCGCTTCGCGGCTCAGTGGCTCCGTCTCCAAGATCTCGACAAGGTCCAGCCCGACGCACTCACCTATCCGTACTTCGATCAAACACTCGCGGACGCGATGCACCGCGAGACCGAGCTCCTGTTCGCGCACCTCGTGGCGGAAGACCGGTCCGTGCTCGAGCTGCTGACCGCCGACTACACGTTCGTGAACGAGCGTCTCGCGCGGCACTACGGGATTCCCGGTGTGACGGGTCCTGAATTCCAGAAGGTCTCGTACCTGGACGAGACGCGTCGAGGTCTGCTCGGGCACGGCAGCATTCTGACGCTGACGTCGCACCCCGACCGCACGTCGCCGGTTCTTCGCGGCAAGTGGGTCCTTGAAGTGTTGCTCGGCTCTCCGCCGCCGCCCCCGCCCCCGGACGTGCCCGCGTTCGAAGAGACCGCGGACGCGACCGACGGGCGCTTCCTCACCGTGCGCGAGCGCATGGAGGAACACCGGGCCAACCCCGCGTGCCAGTCGTGTCACAAGGTGATCGACCCCATCGGATTGGCGCTCGAGAACTTCGACGTAACCGGGGCCTGGCGGGCGCGTGACGGCGGCAACCTCGTCGATCCGGCGTCCGAGCTCTACGACGGGACGCCATTGAACGGTCCGGGGGACCTCCGTAACGCGCTGCTCAGCCGCCGTGAAGTGTTCTTCAGAGTCTTTACCGAGAACCTGATGGCATACGCGCTGGGCCGTCGCGTCGAGTACTACGATATGCCTACGATCCGTTCGATCACGCGTGAAGCGGCCAAGAACGACTATAGGGTCTCTTCCTTCGTGCTCGGCGTCGCGCAGAGCCCTGCGTTCCTGTCGGCGCGGGCGACCGTGGCCGATCAGGCTGGCCAGAACTGACTTGTTGAACCGACTACGTAACCTCGAGCGAGGTCCGAAGCGATGAACTACATCACCGGAATGCACATTTCGCGGCGCACGATGCTTCGCGGCATGGGTGCGGCCGTGGGTCTTCCTCTCCTCGATGCCATGGTTCCGGCGAACCGTCTGCGGGCGGCGACGGAGGCGGGCAGGGCTGCCGACAAGACGCGGCTGGTGTGCATCGAGCAGGTGCACGGGGCTGCCGGATGCAACGATCTCGGCGCTTCGCTCAACCTGTGGTCGCCGGCCAAGACGGGGCGTGACTTCGACCTCTCGCCCACGAGCATGAAATCGCTCGAGCCGTTCCGTGACTATCTGACCATCGTGTCCGACACGGATTGTCGCGAGGCGGACGCGAAGGCCGCGAAGGAGATCGGTGGTGACCACTTCCGCACTACCGCTGTTTTCCTGACGCAGGCCCACCCGAAGCAGACCGAGGGCTCCGACGTCTACAGCGGGATTTCGTTCGACCAGATCTTCGCGCAACGCTTCGGTGGGGATACTCCGATCCCCTCGATGCAGCTCTCGATCGAGAATGTGGATCAGGCCGGCGGCTGCGCGTACGGTTACGCGTGCGTCTACACGGACACGATCAGCTGGGCGTCGCCGACGGAACCGCTCCCGATGATCCGCGACCCGCGAGCCGTCTTCGAGCAGCTGTTCGGCGCCGGAGGAACACCGGAGCAACGGGCACAGCGGCTTCAGACGGACGGCAGCATTCTCGACTGGGTACTGGGCGAGATGAAGCTGATGCGGCGTAAGTTGGGTCCGGAGGACCAACAGCGGCTCGACCAGTACGCGAACAACATCCGGGAGCTCGAGCAGCGCATTCAGCGGACCGAGGCACGGAACTCAGGCGGAGACGAGCGTGAGATTCCCGAGGCGCCCGTCGGCGTCCCGGACTCGTTCGAAGAGCACGTGAAGCTGATGTTCGACCTCCAGGTGCTCGCCTTCATCGCGGACACCACGCGCGTCTTCTCGCTGAAGCTGGGTCGCGACGCTTCGCCGCGGGTATTTCCCGAGGCGGGCACCACGACGCCGTTCCACTCGGCTTCGCACCACGGTGGCCGCGAGGATCGAGTCGAGAACTTCGCCAAGCTCAACGCCTACCACGTGTCGATGATTCCGTACTTCCTGCAGAAGCTGCAGGACTATCAGGAGGGCGACGCGAATCTGCTCGACAAGACAATGGTCATGTACGGCTCCGCGATGGCCGACAGCAATCTTCACAATCACATCCGCTGTCCGCTCTTCCTGGTGGGCGGCGCGAACGGTTTGCTGAAGGGCGGCGAGCACTTGCGCGCGCCCATTGGCACCCCGATGGCCAACGTCTTCCTCGACCTCCTGCACGGGATGGGCCTGGACGACCTGGACTCCTTCGGCAACAGCACGGGCACATTCTCGGTCTGAGCACCGATCCCGAGCGGGAGCGCGATATGTCGGCAGCACGAATGAAGGTCGGTTTCCACATGGGATCGATTGTAGCCTTGAGCCTACTGCTCGTGGCGGGCACACCGGCTGACTCGCCGGTTGCGGACGCCGCCGAGCGCGGCGATCTCGAGGCCGTTCGCACACTCCTGCGTGACGGTGCGGACGCCAACGGTGCGCAGGCGGATGGCACGACAGCGTTGCACTGGGCTGCGATGAACGACGACGTACAGATCGTCGAAGTGCTCCTGTATGCCGGCGCGACCGTGAAGCCGACCACCCGACTCGGTGGCTATACGCCGCTGCACCTGGCCAGCCGGAACGGGCACGGCGACGTTGTACGCGCACTGTTGGAAGGAGGGGCTGACGCCAACGGCTTCACAAACACTGGAGTCAGCCCGCTTCACTTTGCAGCTCAAGCCAACTCGGCCGAGGCCATCCGAGTCCTCGTTGAGCACGGCGCGGAGGTCGACTCGCGCGATTCCCGCTCGAGCCGCACGCCTCTGATGTTCGCCGCCGTTGGAAACTCGACCGCCGCGATGCAGGCGCTCATCGACGCCGGCGCGGATCTGTCCGCGGCGACCGACGTCAAGGACTACGAGGAGATCTCGAACGCCAACAACGAGGACCGCGCCCGGCGCACCCGTGTGCGCGACGCCGAGCTGCCGCCCGATCAGCGTCCTGAGGCCCGAGGTGGGCGTGGTGGACCGCCGCAACGTGCGCAAGCCGCAGCGGCGACGCCCGACCCGGACGAGACGCCTGACCCGGACGAGACAGCCGATCCGGACGAGACAGCCGACCCGGACGAGACAGCCGACCCGGACGAGACAGCCGACCCGGACGAGACAGCCGATCCGGACGAGACAGCCGACCCGGACGAGACAGACGAGCCGCCCATACGCGCGCTCTCGTCCATCGAGCAGATCGGGAAGCAGGGTGGCTTCACCGCGCTGCACTACGCGGCACGCGAGGGCCACGTTAATGCTGCCCAGCTCCTCGTCGCTGCCGGGGCGGACATCGACCAGGTCACCGGCGGTGACGAGTCGAGCCCGCTTCTGGTCGCCGTGATCAACGGACACTACGACTTGGCCGAGGAGTTCGTTGAGCACGGCGCGGATCCGAACTTGGTCAGCGACGATGGAGCGGGTCCGCTTTTCGCGACGCTGAACATCGAGTGGTCGCTGCGCACGTGGTATCCGCAGCCGGGAGCGTTTCGCGGGCAGTCCACGTCGTATCTGGACCTCACTCGAGCTCTGCTCGAGGCCGGCGCCGATCCGAACCAGCGCACCACAACGCATATCTGGTACGCAGCGTACAACGCAGGGCGCATGGGTGTGGACTTCACGGGCGCAACGCCATTTTGGCGCGCAGCCTACGCCACCGACGTGAACGCGATGAAGCTGCTCGTGGCGTACGGTGCCGACCCCGACGTCTGGACGATCAAGCTTCCCGCCCGCCGGCGCTTCAACCGGGATCCTGACATTCCGAACAACCCGGTGAACGACGAGCCGGAGCCTGTCGATCCTTCCGGACTGGCACCGATTCCCGTTGGAGGGCTCGGGATCCATCCGATGCACGCGGCGGCGGGCGTCGGCTTCGGCACGTCCCGCGTTGCGCAGCAGCACCGCAGCGTGCCCGACGGGTGGCTGCCTTCGATGAAGTACTTCATTGAAGAGTTGGGCGTCGATCCCAACCTGCGCGACCAAGACGGTTTCACCGCGCTGCACCACTCTGCGGCGCGCGGTGACAGCGAGACGATTCTCTACCTGGTCAGTCAGGGCGCTGACGTCACGCTGATCAGCCGGCGCGGACAAACCACCGCGGACATGGCGAACAGCCCCGAGCAGCGCGCGCAGCCGCATCCTGCGACCGTCGCGCTGCTCGAGAAGCTCGGTTCGAAAAACAACCACGAGTGCAGGTCGTGCGGAGAGGGTCGCGGGAACTGAGACCCGTACCGCACGCAGTCGGAGCGAACATGAAACGGTACCTGTCCGCGCTCGCCGCGCTGACGGTTCTTACGATCCCCGTGGGCCTGGAAGCTCAGGACACGGAATGGAACCGGTACACCTTGGAGGGCCTCGGCGGTGTATTCGTCCGGGCCGAGGCCGACGGGGCGTGTGAGAGCGCCGGTGTGACGGCCTCCTCGCTCCTGGCCGAGTCCGCGCTGAAGCTCATCGAGGCTAGCGTCGATGTGCTCACCGAGGAGCAAATGCTCGAGAATGCGGGGCTGCCGGAGTTCCGGATCACCGTCGAGTGCGTGACGGGGGCGGGCGAGGGAACCGCGGGGATGCTCGCGTACGGGGTGTCGGTGCGCGTGCAACAGTCCGCGCAGATGATTCGGGACACCCAGGTCACGCTCCCGGAAGCGGTCACCTGGTACGCCACCGAGATCGGTATCGCGAGTTTCGACGACGCGGCCGCCGCGCTCGAGGGCGCGATCGACGGCAAGATCGCGGAATTCGCGGCCGCGTACGTCGCCGCGAATACGGAAGAGACCGGAAACTAGAACTCCGACCCTAGTTCATCGTGCTTGGCCCGGGAGGGTCGTGCCTACGACACGCTTGAGGCGCGTGCCCGCAGGCACTACGACGTCCGGCGCTAGACGATTCAACCTCGCGAGCTCCTCGACGGAGACCGGACCGGGATTCCGGCCGTGGAAGTCTCGAAGCGACATATCCTCGGGCAGCGCCACCACTTCCAGCCTCCACGGCTGCACCTCGAGCGTCCGTCGGTCCGTGAGTCGAGTAAAGCTCGAGAGAGATGTCGCCACCACGCCCGAGTACTGCCGCCAGGTGACTTCGTCTGCGAACCCCAAGAGTTGATATACGCGCCCGTCGAGACCGATGAACGCCGCTTCGCCTCGCAGCGTGCCGTCGCCGGAGTCGGCGGTGAAAGTAGCGCGGCTGACCGAGATCCCGTCGCTGTCATCGTTGCGCACGCCGCGGCCGAAGACGCCGTCTTGGGCGAGAAAGGAGCGCAGCGCGGCGCGCGGATCGGTGGCGTCCTCCGCGAGCCGTAGGATCATCACTGCGTCCTCCGCGGGACTCGACGCCGCCACGTAAGAGCGTTCGTTCACCCCTGCCCAGCCCTCCGGAAACGTCACGTCGAACTCGAGGTCAGGGTGCACGAAACGGTCGCCGATGAAGTACCCCTCCCGCGGGTTCGACCCGTAGACGAGACCGCCGATACGATCCAGGTACTCACCTCGGGCCACCGTGCCCCCGGCCGCACTCCCCGATGCGGCGATCAACTCACGAATGTCGGTCTCGCGGTTCTCGGGGTAGGGGTGCGTGAGCTGCCACTGCGGAATCCGTTCCCCCTCGCCACCGGACACCGTTGCGAGCATCTGGAAGACTCCGATCATCGACTCGGGGTCGTAGGCGGTCCGGGTCATGTAGCGCACGCCCAGTTCATCGGACTCGGACTCGTTCCCCCGTGAGTAACGGAGGTTCATGAGTTGGAGGCCCACGCCCAGGACGTCACCGAAGCGACGGACCCTGGACGAGAAGACCATACCGACACCCAGCCCGATCTGTTGGAGCTGCTGCCGACTCATCTGGGATACCGAGTGTTTCGCGGTAACGTGACCGATCTCGTGCCCGAGTACGCCTGCCAGCTCCGCCTCTGACTCGAAGTTGGCGAGGATGCCGCGCGTCACGAAGATGAATCCGCCGGGCAGCGCGAACGCGTTGACGAGTGGATCGTCTACGACCTTGAAAGACCACGGGAGGTGCGGGCGCTCGGAGACCGCGGCCAGACGGTGCCCGATGTCGGAGACGTAGCTCTGGAGCGCGGGGTCATCGACCAGTCCGAGCGAGGCGGAGATGTCCGCATCCGCCTCTCGTCCCATCTCGATTTCCCGACTCTCGCTGATGAGGGAGAACTCCCGACGACCGGTGGCCGGGTTCACGGCACACCCAGCGAAGATCATGACGAGCGACATGCGCAGGAGAGTGGTCATGTGCTGAGGACCTTGATGGGGTCGATCCTTGTGGCTCGCACCGCGGGCACGAGGTTCGCGAGTACGGCGGCTCCGTTGCCCATGAGCGCCAAGCCGAGCGCCCGGCGCATCACGAGTCCACGGATGGAGCTGCTCTCCGCGCCGAACGCGATACGCACGCCCATCATCGCGAAGCGTGTGAGAAGGGCGGTCGAAGAGCGATCGGTCGCGAATGCGTCGAACACGAGATCCTCCATTGGTTGGAGCAGCGCCACCGCGATCGTCGCGTCGACCTCAGCGATTTCCTTACGGACTGCGCTCGCAACGGTCAGCGGATCGCCCGCGGTACGAACGACCGTAAACATGAAGGCAGATGAGATCTGGTTGAAGGGGACGTACATTGCGTTCCGGTCGCCTGCGCGGAGCCCGAAGTTCTTGATGTCCCGCACCACCCCGACGATCGGACGCCAGACAGCGTTCTCGGGCGAGTTCACGTTGAGGCGCTGGCCGACCGCCTCCGTCGCGCTCCCGAAGTACCGGTTGGCGAGCGTCTCGTTGATGATGATGACCTGCGTTTCGTCGTGCTTGTCGTTGGCGTCGAACGCGCGTCCGGCCACGAGTCGTATCTGCATCGCGTCAAAGCAGCCGACGGTCGCCACGGAGCCAGACGATTTGCTCACCAGGCTCCGGAGGCGCTTCGCCCTCGATGGTGAAGGTGACGTCCCCATCGAAGGATGCGAGCGGAAGGGAGTTCACCGAACCGACGCTCTCGACCCCCGGAATCCTCGCCAGACGAGACTCGGCATCCGCCATGAACGCCCTGCGGGCGACCGCGTCGGGGTAGCGTGCGGGGGACATGAAAATCTGCATGCTGAGCACGTTGTCCGGGTCGAAGCTCAGGTCGACGGCCTTCAGATTCTCGAAGCTGCGAACGAGCAGCCCGGGGTTTCGACGAGTCCTGACAACCGACTGGAGCCGCCTAGATCTGGAGATCGGCGATCAATCTCTCCTCGTTGATTGCGCGGGCGCCCTCGAGGGGGACACGCCGCCGCCGATGAGATTCCGCTCGCGCTTTGCCGCTGCCCGGCGGGGTGATCGCTCGCTTCTTCGGATCGAGGGGCATTGGCAGCTGTCGAGACCGCAGGGCAGACGTGGACCCTTCTCCGGGTGCGGCTCCATCGGAAGGCTGCGGAGGCGTTCTGGGACGGCCTCCGTAGCGGCGCGGCGCGGCTGGAGCCGGTGGGGCTTGCCGACCTGCAGGCCGCTTGGACGACGGGCCTGGACTTCCCGGATCAAGATTTCTCACTCGTCGATCGAACCAGCTTCGCGGTCATGGAACGGCTGGGCGTGCACCGCGTGGCCTCCTTCGACAACGACTTCGCCGTGTACCGGTTCGGTCCACGGCGCTCTAGAGCCTTCGAAGTCCTGCGGTAGGGCTCGAGACACACGGTCCTCGCCGGTATGGGCTTCCTCGCCCGCTGGCTCTCCGCACGGTCGGGGACTCTGGGTTGGCCGGGCTGACGCCGGGCAGCATCGATTGCGTGAATCCGACTATCATCCTGCGCCGGACGCCCTGCGCTCCGTGCCTGGGAGACCTGACTCAAGTACAGCGTGGACGAACATGGTTGACCCACAGTATCACGGAAGTCGGTAAAGCGAACTGAACCAACGTGCCGACGTATCCGTATAGGTAGGTGGATAGTGTGGGGTGGTGAGGTTGAACGATAGATCGTGGGGGATGATGAGAACGACACTTCTGGCGGCAATGGCGCTCGCAATAGCGCTTCCTGCCTCCGCGCAGCAGGTCGGGCCCGCGCTGCTCTTTGCGTCGGACGAAGCGATCCAGCTCACGCTCACCGCGGACTTTTCGCTGCTGAAGGACGACCGGCGCGCATCACCGGAGCGTCCGGCCACCGTCACGGTGACCACCGAAGCCGGCGAAGACGTCACGATCGAGGCACAGCTCCGTACGCGCGGTCGCTTCCGCCTCGAGAAACGGAACTGCACCTTCCCGCCGCTCAGGCTCAACCTCAAGAAGAAGCAGACCGAGGGCACCGAGTTCGAGGGGCAGGACAAGCTCAAAATCGTGAGCCCGTGCCGTCCGAACCGGGACTCGTACGAACAGTTGGTTCTGAACGAGTACCTCGTGTACCGCGCATTCAGCATGGTGACACCGACGTCGTTCGACGTGCGTCTCGCGCGCATCACGTACGTCGACGAGAGCGGTGCCGATGACCCGTTCACGCGCCTCGCTTTCTTCATCGAGGACGACGACGCGCTCGCCGCGCGTGTCGGTATGGGTTCCGAGGTCTTCGACATTCCGGAGGGCAAAAACCTCCCACACGGCATCTTCGAGCCGGTCACCAGCCAGACCATGGCGATCTTCCAGTACATGATCGGGAACACGGACTGGTCCGACGTGGCCGGGCACAACACCGAGGTGCTGGGCATCGGTGGCATCGTGTTGCCCGTACCGTACGACTTCGACTTCTCGGGTATCGTCGACGCGCCGTACGCGACCCCTGATCCGACGCTCGGCATCAAGAGAGTTCAGGATCGCATGTACCGGGGGTGGTGTCGCAGCAACCTCGATCCGGAGCCGATCCTGGAGCGGTTTCGCGCGGCCGAGACCGACATCATGGCCCTTTACCGCGACTTCCCGTACCTGGAAGACGGTGAAAGGAACCGTAGCGTGCGCTACCTGAAGGCCTTCTTCGAGGACATCGCGACAGCGAAACGCGCCGATCGCCAATTCCTGAGGCACTGCCGGCAGGTGCCCGTGTAAGTGTGCCCCTTGCGAGGCGTAGCTCTCCAGGGGGTAGCGGCTCAGCAGAAGTGCGTAGTCGGTAGCGTCGTGAGTTGACGACCCTCCCCCCAACTGCCATGATGTCGAATGCGACGTGCGCTATCCGGTAGACTCGTTTCAGGTACTCTGATCCTCGTCCTTGGGACGTTGAGCACGGGTCTCCCGTCGCATGATCACGGCGCCGCCTTGCGTGATGTCGCCGAGTTCACGGCCCTTGATCACCACGACCACGGGGTGATCCTCACAGAGCAAGCGAGCCGCCTTCCGTCTGCGCTTGCCTATTTGGCTATGCCGGTCCTCAGGGTTGCGCTGCGAAGTGCTCCCATTGTCGCTGTGCCTGAGGCGCGACCGCTGGACCACGCGCTGCCTCACGAGCGACCTCCGCCTTCGACTTCTCCACGAGCTCCGCCGGTCCCCTCCTGATTCTCTGAGCGCTTCTCGGCGTTCGGACCCCAACCCCACATATAGGAACGAAGACGCTAGGAGGCCTGCCGAACCCGGCAGTGCCGGCCCGTCGTCGCATATACAGGAGCCATGACCGTGAATCGCACGACCAGAATCCTCGTGCTAGCTGTCGCCCTCGGGCTTTGGGCCACAGCCTTGGTGGCCCAAAGTCCAAGCCGGCGCGTGACTGTCGATGAGGCGCTTCGCCTCTTCGCAGCCAACAACCTCGACCTCCGCGTCGCGAGGCTCCAGCTGGCGGAATCGCGCGGGGTTGCCCGACAGGCGGGAGCCTTCCCCAACCCGACGGCGAGTGTCACGCACGAGCCACTGTCTGGGGGCACAGTCGACTATTTGGAATCGTATTTCACCCTCAGCCAACGCCTCGAACTTCCAGGCCAGCGGAGCGCCCGGACTGAAGGGGCGGCATGGGCGGTGCGGGCGGCCCAGGCGCGATTACGCGCCGACAGCGCCCGCCTCGCGTTCGATGTGAAGCGGACCTACGTGGAGGCGGTGCTCGCGGAGGAGGTGCTGGCCGTGACCGAGCGGGTCGCCGGAGTTTTTCGCGAGGCTGCCCGGAGCGCGGTGGTCCGGGAGGCTCAAGGGGACATCTCTCGCTACGCCCTCAGGCGAATCGTCGTCGAGCGTGCGCGCTACGAAAATCTATTGGCGGGCGCCGAGATCCGCGGCTCCTCGGCGCGCCGAAGCCTTGCGCTCCTCATTCTGCCGGAATCAGATGTCGTCGAGGTGTCACCGATGGGGCTCGACGGTGACACTCCGCCGGAGCCGATTCTCGAACCAGTCACGGGAGAACTGACTTCTCGCCGGCAGGAGATCGCTTCCGCCCAGGCGGAGCTAGAGGAGGCGGTGGCGGCCGTACGGCTCAGGCGCGCCGAGCGGCTACCCGACGTCACGGCCACAGGGGGCTACAAGCGTCAGTCCGACGGGCTGAGAGGTGCCTTCTTGGGCTTATCGATCCCGATTCCGCTATTCGACCGAAACGCCGGGGCCGTGGAGAGCGCCGAGGCACGCGTCGGCACCTTCCGGACGCGTCTCGGTCTGACCCAGCGGCAGGTGGAAAACGACCTTCGTCGAGCGATGGAATCGTACGAGAGCCTGAAGCGTCGGGCCGACCTGCTGGCAGACGATGGGCTGGATGCGTCTTCCGATCTCCTTCAGATCGCGCAGGTGGCGTACGACCTCGGAGAGATGGGCCTCCTGGACATCTTGGATGCCGCCGAAGCGCTTTGGGGCGCTCGGAACGCTCGCGCCCAACTCAAGGCTGATCTTTGGACGGCCTATTACGACCTGGAGCGTGCGATCGGTGGATTCGATGCCGCTTCGCGACCCGCGACGACTGACCTGGAGACGCGACGATGACGTGCGATCGACTCAACACACAGCTAATGACAGTGCTGAGGACTGCTACCGGTTTGTCGTTGATCCTACCGATCACGGCCTGCGGTGCCATCGAGAACGCCCCAGAGGTGCCGGAGCTCGGCGCGGTCGTCGTGACGCAATGGGTCGACGGTACCGAGCTCTTCCTCGAATACCCGTTTCTCGTTGCTGGGCAACGGACCGGAAACTGGGCGATTCACCTCACGGATCGAGATGACTTTCAGCCGATCCGTGCTGGGACGCTCACGGTGCGCTTCATGATGGACGGAGTCGCCGCGGAAACCTTCACCGTGGATGCCCCGCTCCGCGACGGGATATTTCTGCTGGATCCCGTGATTCAGCGAGCGGGGACCTACGTGGTGGAGCTGATCCTGGCGAGTCATCAGGTAGACGGTCGACATGTCGTTTCAGACGTCGTGGTCCACGTCAGCGAGGAGGAAGCACTCGCTCACGAGGCGGCCGAAGAGCTGTCTGGGATCTCGTTCCTGAAAGAGCAACAGTGGGTGATCCCGTTCGCGGTTCACCCGGCTGCGGAACACGCGGTTCAACGCACTATTCTGGCCCCGGGTGAGATCGTTCCTCCCGATGGCTCACTAGTTCAGTTGAGTGCGCCGGCTGACGGGATCGCCCCGGCGGTGGCCAACCGGGACGCACCGTCTGTAGGAGACCGGGTCAGTCAGGGACAAGTCCTTGCTGTCCTGGTTCCCACCAGCCAGGACGACGGCTTCGCCCGATCACGCGGGCGGGTGGAGCGACTGAGGCGTGAAGTGGAAAGAGATGGGAGACTCTTCGAGGCTGGAGCGATCCCGGGCAGACGCCTCGAGGAGGCTCGCCACGACCTCGAGATCGCGGAAGCTGAGCTGGAGGCGATGGGAGGCGGGACGGACGGTGCCTATGAACTCACTCTCCGCGCTCCGATGTCGGGTGTGATCGCGGAGCGAACCTTCGTGCCCGGTGGACGCGTGGAAGCGGGCGAGTCGCTGTTTACCATAGTCGACCCATCCAGGGCGTGGCTCCGGGTGCAGGTGCCGGCATCGACAGCGAACAACCTGCGTGCAGGTGCGGACGCGCTATTCACTGTGGACGACTCTCAGGATGTTTTCGACGCTCGGCTGCGTTCGGTGGGGAGCGTGATCAGTCCCACGACGCGGACCGTTCCCGTGGTCTTCGAGGTCGCGGCTGGGCAGGGGCGCCTTACGTTCGGGCAGTTCGCCCAGGCTGTCGTACCGACAGGTGGATTGGTAAACGGAATCGCGATCCCCAATGACGCGATTCTGGATGACAACGGCACGCCGGTGGCGTACGTGCAATCCGGAGGCGAAACCTTTGAGCGGCGGGTTCTCACGCTCGGCGTCACCGACGGCAGGCGAACCCACATCGTCACGGGGCTCAGACTAGGGGACATGGTGGTCACGGTTGGTGCGTATCAGGTGCGACTCGCTTCCCTCTCCGGCGGCGACTTCGCCGGCGGCCACGCCCACTAGGAGGGTCCGATGCTAGACCGTGTCATTCGGTGGTCCATCGACAACCGCTTCCTCGTGGCGGTTGCAGCAGGAGTGCTTCTCATTAGCGGAACCATCACGGCTCTTCGCATGCCGGTGGATGTGTTCCCTGACCTCACAGCACCCACCGTGACCGTCTTGACCGAGGCTCATGGGATGGCCCCCGAAGAGGTCGAGGCTCTGGTCACGTTCCGGATCGAGACGGCCGTGAACGGGGCGACGGGCGTACGCCGGGTTCGCTCCTCCACCTCGCAGGGCATCAGTATCGTGTGGGTGGAGTTCGATTGGGGCACGGACATCTTCCGGGCGCGTCAGATCGTGAACGAGAAGCTCCAACTGGTGGCTGCGGGTTTGCCTGGAGGAGTGGGGATGCCGAGCCTCGCTCCCATTTCGTCCATCATGGGCGAGATCATGTTGATCGCGGTTACCGGAAGCGGGTCCGTGACGCCGATGGAGATGCGCACCGTGGCCGACTGGACCCTGCGCAGGCGCCTGCTCGCGATCCCAGGCGTCGCTCAAGTGATTCCACTCGGCGGCGAGGTACGAGAGTATCAGATCCTCGTGGATCCAAATCGGTTGGCGGCGTTCGACGTGACGCTCGAGGAGGTAGTTCGAGCGGCTGAGGGCTCGAATGTGAATGCGTCCGGCGGCGTGTTCATGGACCGCGGACAAGAGTACTTGATCCGGGCCACAGGACGAGTTCAGGCGCTCGAAGACGTCGCTCTCACCGTTGTGGCCGCTCGGAACGGGACACCGATTACCATCGGGGACGTCTCGGAGGTACGTATCGGGGCCGCCACTCGTCTGGGTGAGGGATCGGCGAACGCCGCGAGGGCGGTCATCCTCACCGTCCTGAAGCAGCCCGGCACGAACACGCTCGAGTTGACCGATCGGATCGATCGAGAGATCACGAACATCGAGGCGACCCTGCCCGATGGAATGGAAATCAACCGCGGCATCTTCCGGCAAGCGGACTTCATCCGAACCGCCGTGAACAACGTCTTGGTAGCGCTCCGTGACGGCGCCATCCTCGTGATCGTGATCCTCTTCTTGTTCCTCTGGAGCGTCCGTACCACTTCCATCTCGGTGCTTGCGATTCCCCTTGCGCTCATCACCGCCATCCTCGCGCTGAAGCTCCTGGATATCACGATCAACACCATGACGCTGGGAGGGATGGCGATCGCGATCGGCGCGCTCGTGGACGATGCGGTGATTGTCGTGGAGAACGTCTTTCGGCGCCTTCGCGAGAATCAGCGACGGCCTCAGGACGTACGCAAGCCGGCATCCCACGTTGTATTCGACGCTTCCAAGGAGATCCTTAGGAGCATCGTGATAGCGACGCTGATCATCATCGTGGTGTTCATACCGCTCCTCTTCCTCTCGGGAGTCGAGGGGCGCATGCTCCGGCCTCTGGGGTTCGCCTACATCGTCTCGATCCTGGCCTCGCTGGTCGTCGCGGTGACGGTTACACCGGCGCTATCGGCCTACCTACTGCCGGGCTCAAAGGCGGTGGAGACGGAAAGAGAGAGTTGGGTCGTACGGAATCTCAAACGGGTCTACGGGGCGATGCTTGTACCGGTGCTCAGGCGTCCGTCACGTGTGATGGCGGGTACCGCGGCACTCGTGGTCGCATCACTGGTGACTTTCCCTTTCCTGGGCCGCTCGTTTCTGCCGGAATTCCAAGAGGGGTCGTTAGTGATCAGTGCGCTCACGGTACCGGGTACATCGTTGGACGAGTCGGACGCGCTGGGCCGCCGAATCGAGCAGATCCTTCTGGACCACCCGGCGGTGCTCGAAACGGCCCGCCGTACCGGCAGAGCCGAGCTCGACGAGCACGCTCAGGGAGTCAACGCGGCCGAGATCGACGTGCGCCTCGACATCGACGCCTATGACTACGACGTGGTGCTCGAGGAGTTGCGGGCGAACCTCGCGGCCGTGCCAGGGACGCAGATCACCATCGGGCAGCCTATCGGTCATAGGATCGACCACATGCTTTCCGGAACGCGTGCCAGTATCGCGGTGAAGATCTTTGGGCCCGACCTGTATCAACTGCGCCAGATCGCCAGGGAGATCGAGTCGGTCGCGCAGGGCGTGGCTGGCACAGTGGATGTGGCGATGGAGCAGCAGGCGGACGTGCCCCAGATCCGAATAGACATGAACCGGAGAGCGATGGCTCGCTACGGCGTGACGCCGAAGCACCTAGCCCAGGCCGTTGATGTAGCTCTCGCAGGCGAAGTCGTGTCCCAGATACTGGAGGAACAGAGGGCCATCGATCTCGTGGTCAGATTCTCCGCCGAGCACCGAAAGAGCTTGGAGACGGTGCGCAACGCACGCGTCAACACGCCGGTCGGTTCACAGGTCACGATCGGGATGCTCGCCGACGTGCGATTCGACATGGGCCCGAACTCGATATCGAGGGAGGACGTCCAGAGAAAGATCGTGGTGCAGGCGAACGTGGCGGGCCGTGACGTCGGCAGCGTGGTGGAGGACCTCCGCCAGCAAGTGCAGGAAGTGGTCGATCTGCCCGCAGGCTATTACGTGGAGTACGGAGGCCAGTTCGAGTCTGCTGGGGAGGCTTCGCGCACCATCGGGCTCATGAGCCTACTCTCTCTGGCGGCCGTTTTCCTGCTGCTATTGGTCGAGTTCAGCTCCGTTCGGCAAGCCCTCCTCGTGATGGTCAACCTGCCTCTGGCGCTGGTCGGGGGGGTCTTCGCGGTATGGCTCACCGGGGGAGTGTTGAACATCGCGACGCTCGTGGGATTCATCACGCTGTTCGGGATCGCGATCCGTAACGGCATCCTCATGGTGAGTCATTTCAACCATCTGCGGGCCGAAGGCGTGGAGCTCTACGACGCCGTCGTCAGGGGATCGATGGAGCGGCTGAGCCCGATCATGATGACGGCGCTGACCGCAGGGCTCGCTCTGTTGCCGCTTGCCCTGTCGGGTGGGGAGCCGGGAAACGAAATCCAGAGCCCGATGGCCGTCGTCGTGCTGGGCGGACTCCTCACATCACTGGCGCTGAACATGGTTGTGGTGCCGGTGCTGTACCTCCGTCACGGGGGAGCCCGGTAGCCCGACAACGATGGACGAGCTCCTGGTTCGTGTGGCCGAGCCAGACCGGCGGAAGTATGATCAACGCCGGGTGATCGGCATCGTACGGGATTCCTCGCATGCATGACATCGGCTTCGATCTGCTGATCCTACTGGCCGGCATCTGGCTGGTCGCGGTCACGCTGCGCCCGTTGGGACTGCCCACGATCATGGGCGAACTCATCGTCGGCGTGCTCGTGGGACCGGCTGTCTTCGGCCTCATCGAGCCCAGTGAGGCGATCGCGCTCCTGGCCGACATCGGGATCTTCTTCCTCATGTTCCACGCCGGGGTGGAGACCCAGCCCCGAGAATTCTTCGATGCGCTGAAGCGCTCGCTCGGGGTTGCCTTGGTGGGTGCGATCGTGCCGTTCGCGGTCAGTTTCGGCGTGGCGACGGCGTTCGGATTGGATCCGGTAGCTGCCGTGTTCGTCGGTCTCACCATGACCGCCACCGCGGTGGTGGTCACGTTGAAGACGCTCAAGGATCTGGGGCTGGCGGATACGCGCCTGGCCCGCGTCATCGTCGCGAGCTGCGTGATCGACGACCTGCTGACCCTCGTGGTCTTCGGCCTCGTGGTCGGGGTGCTGTCGGGCGGGTCGTTCGAGCCCATGAACGTCGTCGTCACGCTGGCGAAGGTAGTGGCCTTCTTCGGCCTGGCCGTGCTGCTCGGTCGGTTCGCGTATCCGCGCTTCACGCTGCCCTTCCGAAGCAAAGGAGGCAAAGGCTTCACCTTCGTGCTGCTCGTGGCTATCGCCGCGGGCCTCTTCGCCGAGGCCATCGGGCTTCACATGATCCTGGGGGCCTATCTGGCCGGCTTGTTCTTCGAGGAGAAGGTGGCGCACCCGAATCTGGTCCGGGTCGTGGCGGATCGCTCCTACGGGATCGCCTACTCGTTCCTCGGACCGATCTTCTTCATGTCGCTGGGCTTCTCCATCACCTTCGACATCAGCCCTTCGGGCGTGGCGTTCGTGGTCTTGCTGACCACGGCGGTGATCGTGGGTCAGATCGTGAGCGCGGGGGGCATGGCGCTGCGCATAGGGCTGTCGGCGCGGGAAGCCCTGACCGTGGGTGTGGGCATGTGTGGGCGTGCCGAGTTGGCGTTCATCCTCGCCGCGCTGGCTCTAGCCCAGGGCGCCATCGACTCGTCCATCTTCTCGGTGTTGATCTTCACCGCGTTCGTCCTGAACCTGTTCACGCCGCTCGCGCTGAAGGGGTGCTCCGTGCTACTCGAGGGCAGGGCGGCACGCATCGAAGGGGGCGCCGTCGGCGTCCTGCTTCCGGACAAGTTCGGCACCGCTCCGCTGGTGGAGCGCTTCGAGGGACGGCTGCCCCTCGCGCTACCCAACGTGGACGGTGGTGTGGTGGTCTATGGATACGGCCCGGAGGTGGATTCGCTACTCAGTGAGCTCGAGCGCCGGGACATGGCTTCCGTGGTGATCGAGGAGGACGAAGCGGTCGCGCGCCGCCTCCACGAACGCGGGCAGCAGGTGGTGCTCGCCACCTTGGCGGAGCAGGAGCTGGACCTCCGGCCACTGACCCGTGCCCATGCCCTGGTCCTGAATGGTGGGGACGGTGCCAACGCGCTGCTCGCGCTCAGCGCCCGTGACGTGGGGTACGAAGGTCCCATCATCGCGATGATCGAGGACCCCCGCCGGCGCTCCCCGATGCTGTTGGCCGGGGCGAGCGCGACCTTCGCGCCCACCCACGTGCTTGCCGCCGTTCTGTGCTCCAGGGCCAGCGCCAGGATCAGTCCGCGGGTCACGGGAATCCGGCCCCTGAGTCGGCTCCTCGAGGTGGCAGAGCTACGAGTCCACGACGGCAGCCCACTGGCCAATAGCACGCTTGCCCAAGTCCGGATCCGCTCCCTCACCGGTTGCAACATCGTCGGTCAATGGCGGGATGCGTCGCTGCACTCGCCCCCGGCCGCGGATGAGACCATCCGCCCTGGCACGATCCTGGTCGCCGTGGGCACTCCGGAGAGCATCGAGAAGCTCAGCGAGATGGCCCGGCCCATCACCCAGGAGGGGACGATCGTTGTGATCGGCTTCGGGGCCGTCGGGCAGAAGCTCGCGGAGATTCTCACCGCCGTGGAAGAGGAAGTGTGCGTGGTCGATCCGGTGGAGCGTCCGGGTGTCCATGTCGTCGGTGACATCATCGACCGGGACGTGCTCGAGCGTGTGCCCCTCGCCGGGGCCCGGGTCGTCGTCCTCGCGCTCGAATCGGACAGCGCAACGGTCTTCGCCGCCACAGTTCTCCGCGACTACGCTCCGGACCTCCCGATCATCGCTAGCGTCTCGCTGGTCGAGAATGTGGCGCGTGTCCAGCGTGCCGGCGTGGACTTCGCGATCTCTGTGAGCCAGGTCGCGGGGCAACTCCTCGCCCGCCAGGTCCTGGGGCAGACCGTTTCTCTACAGCCCCATATCAAGCTCGTGCGGGTCGGCGCAGGGAGGCTCGCCGGCAAGAACCCGGTGGCGGAGCGGATTCGGGAGCGCACAGCCTGCACGGTCGTCGCAGTGGAGCGGGACGGCCGCGTTGGCATGGACTTCCCGGCTTCCTTCCGGCTCCTGGCCGACGACGCGCTCTACATCTGCGGGACTACGGACGCGGTCGCGCGCTACCATGAGGAGTTCCCGGAGTGAGCGACTGTGATCAGGGAGCCCATTCACCCTCCAGTGGCGAAATTGAGGGGTAGGTAGATCTACGAATTGTCTACTGCGGGGGCTGGCCCTAGCGTCGACATACATGGATAATTCTGATCCTCTGCGATCGCCAAACATCCTTCGCATTAGACCGACACCAAGAATGGCACTTCCGATTCCACGCGCTCGGCTTCACACGGTGAAACGCGCGCCCATGACCCGGAGCATCGACAGGCGGGCCGATAGGTGAGCCGTCTCGGCGTCGTCCTGCTCGCGTTCGGCGAGCCTGAGGGGTCGGACCCCGAGCTGGTGATCGATTTCCTGGAACGCATCTTCCTCGCGAACCGAGGACTGGAACCCGGTTCCGGCGCCGAGCGCGCACGGCAGCTCGCCGAGGCTCGTGCACCCGGACTCATGGAAGCGTACCAGAAGATCGGCGGGTCCCCCATGAACGCGCACACGCACGCCCACGGTGAGGCTCTCGAGGCGGCGCTGAAGGCGCGCAGCCACTCTGCCCACGTCTTCGTCGGAACGCAGTTCACGACGCCCACGATCTCGGACGCGCTGCAACGCTGCCGCGAGAGCGGAGTCGAGCAACTGGTGGCGCTTCCCCTGTACCCGGTCAGCGGCCCGACCACGACGGTCGCCGCACTGGACACGGTGCGTGAGCAGCTCGACAAGCTCTCCTGGCTCGTGGAGACGGCGTTCGTCGGGGGTTGGCACCGCAATGCGAAGTACGTGGAGCTTCGAGCCGGCGGCATCCGAACGCTGATGACCGAGCGCGGTCTCGACGCTCAGGACCCGGGCGTGTGCCTGTACTTCTCGGCTCATGGCACTCCGATCTCCTATCTGGAGGATGGGAGCCGGTATCAGGAGCACGTGGAGGAGTCGTGCCGACTGATCGCGGACGCCGCCGGCGTGAATCGGTACGAGCTCGGATACCAGAACCACTCGAACCGGGCCATCGAATGGACCGAGCCGTCGAATGAGAAGATGATGCCGACGATTGAAGCCGAACACGTCGTGGTCGTCCCGCTGAGCTTCATCCACGAACAGTCGGAGACGCTGTACGAGATCGACCTCGAGTTGCGGGCGTTCGTAGAGAAGCTGGGCATGGGATTTCACCGCGTCGCGACCCCACACGATCATCCGGACATGGGTGGTGTGCTGGCGGATCTCGTCATCGACGCGCTGGGCGCCAGCGCCGGGGCGCCGTTGGCGCATATGAGCGCCGCATCATGAGCGAGCGGGCACGTTCGCGCCTGGGCGCAGCCGTAGATTCGGCATCCGATGAAATGGAAGGGCTCCAGGGCCTCACGCCGCACCGCGACGACAGTGAGCCGGCGCTCGTCGAACTGTGCGTGGGAACGAGCCTACGGGTCGCGCCCATGGAGTTCCTGGAAGCCGCCGTGACGATCGTGCAGCAGGCGATGGACGGCTCCGAGGTCCACGCGGGCGATGGCGGCATCTGCCTCAGGCCGTCCAACATGGCCGTCGTGAGCACCTGCAATCGGGTGGAGTTCTATCTGGCCGTGGAGGCCGACGCGGTCGAAGAGATGATTGATTCGATCGGTGCGGAAATCTTCCTGAAGGCTGCGGACTCCGTGGACGTGGATCCCGAGGCGTTCGTCTACGTGCATCGCGGCTCCGACGCCGTACGTCATCTGTGCAGAGTCGCCGCCGGACTCGACTCGCTCTTGATCGGGGAGCACGAGATCGCGGGTCAGGTGTCGCGTGGATTCGCGCGGACCGTCGATACGGAAGGGTGGAACGTCGCGTTGATCGCGATGGCCGAGGCGGCTCGACGAGCGAGTGGGCGCGCCAGGACAGAAACCGGAATCGGCCGGGGACGCCTAAGCCTCAGCTCAGTGGCCGTCGAGCTCGCCGAGCGCGAGCTGGAGTCCCTCGAGGGCAAGAGCGTCCTGGTCGTCGGCGCAGGCAAAGTCGGACGACTGGCGTGCGCGTCGATCGAGAAGGCCGGCGGTGCCGTGCTGACGGTTGCGAACCGTAGCGCCGAGCACGCGGGTACGTTGGCCGACGACTTCGGCGGCAGCGCGGCCCCGTTGGGGGAACTCTTCACACTGCTGCCGGACAGCGACGTGGTGCTCGCTACCACGGGCTCGATGGAGCCGATCTTGACCCGTGACCTCGTGGCGCAGGCCATCACAGGACGCGCGCCGGACCGGCCGCTCATCATCGTAGACCTGGCCGTGCCTCGCGACGTCGAGCCGGCGGTGGGCGAGCTCGAAGGCGTGCGACTTTTCGGGCTCGACGACTTGCGGGCCATAAGTGACGCCAACCTCGAGGGCCGGCACCAAGAGGTCGGGCTGGCCGAGGCCATCGTCGAGCAGGAGGTCGCCCAGTACGATCAGGCTCGGGCGATCGGACGCATGCAGCCCGTGCTCGCTGCGTTCTGGCAGCGGGCCGAAGAGCTGCGTGAGAACGAGATCACTCGCCTGTTCGGCGACTTCGAGGGGATCGACCCTGAAACCCGGAGCCGCATCGAGCACTTCAGTGGCGCTCTGGTGCGGAAGCTCCTGCACGAACCGTCGCTGCGGTTGCGATCGGCATCGGCAGACGGTCACTTCCACGAGTATTCCAAGGTTGTGCGACAGCTCTTCGCTCTCGACGAAGAGAGCTAGAAGGCTGTTCTAATCCAACTCAGCATGCCAAAGGTTTTCCGAGGAGAACTCCTGCTCGGAACGCGTTCGTCCGCACTGGCCCGCTGGCAGACCGATCACGTCTCCCAACGGCTGAACGAAGCGTCCCCGAGCCTCCACGCCCGCGCCTTTCCGCTCTCCACGCTCGGAGATCGCGAAGTGGACGCGGTGCTGTCCGATCTGGGCGGCGCCGCGTTCTCGTCCGAGATCGACCGGGCTCTGCTCGAGGGACGGGTCGGGGTCGCCGTCCACTCGCTGAAGGACCTTCCCATCCGGGACAACACCGGCATCGTGACTGCCGCCATCCTGAGCCGGGACGATCCGCGCGACGCACTCGTGTCTGCCCATGAGGGTGGGCTGGCCTCGTTGCCGAGCGGTGCGACGGTCGGGACCTCGAGCCCCCGCCGGCGCGCGCAGATCCTTGCGTTCAGAGACGACCTCGTGATCGAGCCCGTGCGTGGCAACGTGGAGACGCGCGTCTCGAAGGCCGTCGACGGCTCGCTCGATGCGGTCGTGCTCGCGGCCGCCGGCCTGAACCGGTTGGGGCTCACCGAGCACGTGAGGGAGCTCCTGCCCATCGAGACGTTCTTGCCAGCACCCGGACAGGGTGCGCTCGCGGTCCAATGCCGGGAGGACGACCACGAGGTGCGGGCCCTACTCGCGCTGATCGATGAGCCGGCCGTGCGCGCTGAGGTGAACGCGGAGCGGGCCTTCTTATCCGCGCTAGGGGGTGGCTGTTCGCTCCCGGTTGGCGCTCTGGCTCGGCACGTCGAGGGAGCGCCGCTCGAGCTGCACGGCTTCGTCGGAGCGTTGAACAGTGGCGAGAGCATTCGCGTATCGTCCGTCGGCGAGGACCCGCTCGAGTTGGGGCGCGCATTGGCGGAGGAGGCGTTCAGCCTGGGCGCTCAGGAGCTGCTCGCATGAACGCGCTCGAGTCGCGCCGGGTCGTGGTGACCCGACCCGCAGCCCAGTCCGCCGAGATATGCGGGCTTCTGGAGGCGGCGGGCGCGGTGCCCATTCTCGTACCCACGATCGCGATCGCGCCGCCGTCCAGCTTCCGGCCGCTCGACCGTGCTTTGCGCTCAGCCGCGGAGTACGACTGGCTGGTGTTCACCAGCGCAAACGGGGCTCGGGCGGTCCTGGAGCGCACCGCTACGCTGGGGCTGGACCTGGGGCGTGTCGCCAACCTGCGACTTGCTGCCGTGGGGCCGGCGACGCGAGCGGTGTTGAGCGACGCGGGGCTGACCGTGGCTGCGATACCCAGCGACCATCGGGGCGACCAGATCCCGGAGTCTTTGGGCGATATGGACGGAGTCCGGATTCTGCTGCCCCGCTCCGACCTGGCGGACGACACGCTGCCCGGCCTGCTCCGGGACATGGGCGCTGAAGTCGATGCGGTCGCCGCTTATCGCACCAAGGCGCAGGCGGTGACCGCGGCTGGTCTCGAGGCGCTGGACGAAGGCGTCGACGCGATCACCTTCACGAGCCCGTCGACCGTCCGAGGGCTGTTCGAGGCTCTCGGTGTGGCGGGCGCGCGTGTCATCGAGGAGGCTGTCGTCGCGAGCGTCGGTCCCGTCACGAGCGAAGCCGCGCGCGCGCTCGGCGTACGTGTGGACGTCGAGGCGAGGGAGTCGACCTCGCGGGGGCTGGTGGAGGCGCTACGCGCCTACGAAGGTTGGGTCCGTCACCCATCACGGACTGCACCATGAGCCCAGACTCCCCCCGGCACACGAGCCAACGCCCACAGCGCTTGCGGCGCACAGCCGCCCTACGGGCTCTCGTCCGAGAGACCCGCCTGCATGTCGAGGACCTGATCCTGCCGCTCTTCGTCGAGGAGGGCGATGGCGTGACCGAGATCTCCTCGATGCCGGGCGTATTCCGGCGCTCGGTCGCGGAGTCCGCGGCCTACGCTGAACATGCCGCGGAGCTCGGAATCCGGGCTGTGATCCTGTTCGGGATCCCGAACGACAAAGACGCTTCGGGCAGCCAGAGTTGGGCCGAGGACGGCATCGTCCAGCGAGCGGTCCGGGAGATCCATGAGCGGTGTCCGGAGCTGGTCGTCATCGCGGACACGTGCCTGTGCGAGTACACAGATCACGGGCACTGCGGCATTCTGAGGGACGACCACACGATCGATACCGAGCCGACACTCGACGCGCTGGCTCGGATCGCCGTGTCACAAGCACAGAGCGGGGCCGACATCGTGGCGCCCTCAGGCATGATGGACGGCATGGTCGGCGCGATCCGTGCGGCGCTCGATAGCTCGGGTTTCGGCGAGATCCCGATCATGTCGTACGCCGTGAAGTACGCGTCGGCGTTCTACGGACCGTTTCGGGACGCCGCGGACGGCGCGCCCGCGTTCGGGGATCGTCGCTCGCACCAGATGGATCCGGCCAACGCGCGCGAGGCACTGCGCGAGGCGAGGCTGGACGTCGAACAGGGTGCGGACTTCCTCATGGTCAAGCCCGCGCTCGTCTACCTCGACATCGTACGCTCACTCCGGGACTCGTTCCCGTCCCTACCGCTCGTCGCGTACAACGTCAGCGGTGAGTATGCCATGCTCAAGGCGGCGGCCCAGGCGGGTTGGCTCGATGAGAAAGCCGTGGTGATGGAGTCTCTGTTGGGCATGAAGCGGGCAGGGGCCGACCTCGTGATCACCTACCATGCGGAGGAGGTAGCCCAGTGGCTACGGAAGACGACACCGTAAACGACGAGCTCCAGAGCTCACTCAACCATTTCGGTGTCTTCGCGCTCACCGACGAGTACTGGCGCCTGAGTGAGGAGGAGCGCGCGAAGCTGCAGGTCGCGTGGGCCGAGACAACATCCGGTGTGGCGGAAGGCGTCCGGCACTATCGGACTTCCCCCACACGCGTTGGTTCGGACTTCATCATGTGGTGCGCCGTGCGCATGAAGGAGAACTCCGACCCGAAAAACTTCTTCGATGCTTATTCGAGTGCGCTGCGACCGTTCCGGCGCTACGTGAGCATGGTCGACGTCCTGTGGGGCTTCACGCGCGCAACGCAGTACCGCGGCGCTCGGGAAGCCGGGCGGATCGACCCGTTCAGCTCCGAGATCCTGCCGTACCTCATCGCGTATCCGTTTTCCAAGACGGCCGAGTGGTATCTGATCCATCAACCCGGCCGTCAGGCGATGATGAACGAGCACATCAGGATCGGAAGGAACTACTCGGGCATCTCCCAGTTGCTCCTCTACTCCACCGGTCTGCAGGACCACGAGTTCGTGGTGGTCTACGAGTCCGATGATCTGCCCAGGTTCTCGGAGCTCGTGCGCGAGCTTCGCGCGACGGCGGCCCGGCCGTATACGCTCCTGGACGCCCCCGTGCATGTAGCTATGCACGTCCCCCTCGATCAGCCGACCGAGCTCTGGCCGTGAGCGAACCTCGCCTCGTCGCCGCGTGTAGGCGGCGGCCCGTTGACTACACCCCGGCCTGGTTCATGAGGCAGGCGGGGCGCTCCCTGCCCGAGTACCGGGCCGTGCGCGAGAAGCACACGCTGCTCGAGATCTGCGCTGTCCCCGAGTTGACCGCCGAAGTCACGCTCCAGCCGATCCGTCGCTTCGGCATGGACGGCGCCATCATCTTTGCGGATATCCTCCTGCCGCTCGTCCCCATGGGGATCGATCTGACGTTCGTTCCCGATGTGGGCCCGTCGATCGCGAATCCGATACGAACATCAGACGATGTCGCGGCGCTCCGACCCGTCGATCCTCGCGAGGCTCTCGCGCCTACGCTCGCGGCGCTCGGTCTCGTGCGCGCAGAGCTTCCGGCGGACACCGCGTTGATCGGCTTCGCGGGAGCTCCGTTCACGCTGGCCAGCTATCTGATCGAAGGGGGCCCGACGCGGAATTTCATCAAGACGAAGAGCTTCATGTACCACGAGCCGGAGACGTTCCGCGTACTCATGGAGAAGCTCGTCACGGTGACGATCGCATACATGACCGCGCAGGCCGACGCCGGCGCCCAGGTGCTGCAACTCTTCGACAGTTGGGTCGGCTATCTCGGTCCGGAGGACTACCGCCGCTACATCAAGCCGCACAGCGCGGCCATCTTCGAGGCGTTGAGCGACCTCGACCGCCCAACGATCCACTTCGGGGTCGGCACGGGCGAGCTTCTTGAGGATATCAGCGAGGCCGGCGGCGACGTCATCGGGCTCGACTGGCGCGTTCCGCTCGACGAAGGGTGGGCGAGGGTCGGTGAGGGCAAAGGCGTGCAGGGGAATCTCGATCCCGCGGTGCTCTACGCGCCGCACGATGTCATCCGCGAGCGCGTGCAGCAGATATTGAAGCGCGCGAACGGGCGTCCGGGGCATGTCTTCAACCTCGGACACGGCGTGAATCCGACGACTCCGATCGACAGCATATCCGTGGTTCTGGACACTCTGCGTTCCTGGAACGGCGCGGCCGTCGGCTGATCGGCCTGCCAGCGTGTCCCCTTCCGAGGCCCCGCACGCTCCGACCGTAGCGGTGGTCGGCGGCGGCCTCGCGGGCCTCACCGTCGTGCACCGACTGCTGAATCCCGGGGCTCGCCTGCCCGGCGCTCATTTGGAAGCGGAGCCCGTGGATTCCGCTCCGTTCCATGCGCGCGTCGTCCTGCTCGAGCGAGACGAACGGCTTGGGGGAAAGATTCTCACCGAGTCCTTCGACGGCTTCATCGTGGAGGCGGCCGCCGACAGCTTTCTGGCTCGCAAGCCGTGGGCCCGCGCGCTGGCGGAAGAGTTGGGCCTAGCTGATGAGCTCGTGGGAAGCGAGCCGGGCTGGCCGCGCGCCTTCGTGCGCAGGGCAGGGGTCCTGGTGCCGTTTCCCGACGGGCTCACGGGTCTCGTCCCCACTAAGTTCGGCCCGCTGTGGACCTCGGGGATTCTCAGCCCTCTAGGCTGCGCCCGCGTCGCGATGGAGCCTTGGATCCCGAGGCGCACGTCCGACGGCGACGAGACCGTGGCGTCCTTCGTGCGCCGCCGATTCGGCTCCGAGCTCTACGAGAGGTTGATGCAGCCTCTGCTCGGAGGACTGTACGGGAGCAGCCCCGAGGAGTTGAGCATCGAAGCGACGTTCCCCGAACTCGTCGAAGCCGAGCGAAAATCCGGTAGCGTCACGCGAGGCTTGAAGGTTCAGACACGTGAGCGGGCCCAGGCGGAGCGGCCCGAGTCGACGAGCGGCCTTCGCGCCGGCGCCCCGTTTCTGTCGCTGCGTGGCGGGATGGGCCGACTCATCGAGGCGCTCCAGGCGTCGCTCGAGGGAGCCGAGCGGCATGTCGATAGCCACGCGGGAGCCAATTCCGAAGGGCCTGCCGCCGGATGTCTCCAAGTACTCCGTGGCGTGAGCGTAGAGGCGATCCGACGCTCGGTGGACGGCTGGACGCTCGACTTGCAGGGCCGATCCGCGCTCGTCGTCGAAGCGGTCGTCGTCACGACTCCCGCGCCGCTGACCGCGCGCCTCCTGGCCGACGAGGCAGACCTCTCCGCGGCGCTTGCCGAGATTCCCTTCACGTCGACGAGCGTCGTGACGGCGGCGTACGACGCCGGGGACTTCCCTCGCCCCCTGGAGGGACACGGCTACCTGAACCCGCTGTGCGAAGGACGGAAGGTCGCGGGCGTGACGTGGTCTTCCCGAAAGTTCTCCGGACGTGCCCCGGACGGTCGGGTCCTGCTGCGCGGCTTCGTCCGCGAGCCCCACCTGCCACCGGCCGGACCGGAGGGGGAAGAGCGACTGCTCACCATGCTTGCCGACGAGCTGCAAGACGCCGTCGGGCTCGAGGCTTCACCCCAGTGGTGGCGCGTCTACCGCTGGGAGAACAGTATGCCGGGCTACACGGTCGGGCATCTCGCGCGCGTGCGGACGATCCAGGAGCGGATCGCGGCACTTCCGGGCTTGTTCCTGGCGGGCTGTTCGTACTGCGGCGTCGGGATTTCCGACACCATTCGCAGCGGCGAGCAGGCCGCCGTTCGACTCATGGACTACGTGCACTGAGGCGCCGGCGATGGACTCGGAACGTTCTCGAAGACTCTTCGATCGTGCTCTGCAGCGGATTCCCGGGGGTGTAAACTCGCCGGTCCGCGCGTTCCGGGCCGTGGGCGGTGATCCGCGCTTCATCGATCATGGCGAGGGCGCGTACCTGGTGGACGTGGACGGCCATAGGTACGTCGATCACGTCATGTCGTGGGGCGCGCTGATTCTCGGGCACGCGCACGCGAGCGTCGTGGCGGACCTGACCGAGACGCTGCGCGGGGGCACCAGCTTCGGCGCTCCTTGCCCCGCCGAAGTCGAGCTCGCCGAGCGGATCTGCTCCGCCATGCCCGCGGTCGAGAAGGTGCGCATGGTGAACTCGGGCACAGAAGCGGTGATGAGCGCACTGCGTGTGGCCCGCGCTTTCACGGAGCGGACAAAAATCGTGAAGTTCGCTGGTTGCTATCACGGGCACGCCGACATGCTCCTGGTCCAGGCCGGTTCCGGCGTGGCGACGCTCGGCCTGCCCGATTCTCCCGGTGTGCCCGCCGCGACGGTCGCAGACACTCTGGTGGCACGCTACAACGACGCGGACTCGGTCGGCGCGATCCTCGAGGCGTTCCCGGGTGAGGTCGCGGCGGTCATCGTCGAGCCGGTGGCGGGCAACATGGGGCTCGTGCTTCCAAAGGAAGGCTTCCTGGACGCACTGCGCGCGCTGACCTCGGAGCACGGTGCGCTGCTCGTGTTCGACGAGGTGATGACCGGCTTCCGAGTGGGTCCGGGTGGTGCTCAGGGCCGGTTCGGCATCACGCCGGACATGACGACGCTGGGGAAAGTGATCGGAGGGGGACTCCCCGTCGGAGCGTTCGGTGGCCGTGCCGAGATCATGGATCTCGTGGCGCCCGCGGGTCCGGTCTATCAAGCGGGCACGCTGTCCGGGAATCCGCTGGCGATGCAGGCGGGTCTCTCGACGCTCCGAGAGCTCGACGAGCCCGGTGCATGGTCGCAGCTCGAGGCGTCCACGGAAGCGACCGTCGAGGTCCTACGAACCTCGGCGCGCGAAGCCGGTCTCCCCATCTCCGTGTCGAGCGTCGGGGCCATGTTCGGCTACTTCCTCACGGAGGGTCCCGTCACGGACTGGGATTCAGCTACCGGGCTGGACCGGTCGCTGTTCGCGCGCTTCTACCAGGTCATGCTGGAGAACGGGGTCTATCTCGCGCCTTCGCCGTTCGAGGCCGGCTTCGTCTCGACGGTGCACGGAGACGCCGAGCGCGTGACTCTTCGAGAGGCGGCCGACAGGGCGTTTCAGGCGGTCGCCGCGGGGTAGTAGCGGCGAATCGTCAGGGCCCCAAAGCGCCCAGAGCAACGACCGCGGCGCCATCGTCCCGAAGGTGACTGAGTCCTGTACTGACGACCACGGCCAGCGCCTGCGGTCCTCCAGGCCTCGCGGTGTTGACTCGCCCGTCTCGGAACTTGAGGTAGGTTCTGAGCCGCCTCGTCCACGTCCAACTGCGGCACACAGGGTAGGACCGCGAACGGAGCCGTCACCCAGGATGGCGGCGCCCGCGATTCCCGGCGTGCCGGGCCGAGAGCCGGAGCGAGAGATTCTGGATCTCCCGGATGATCTTCTGGGAATGGCTCACCTTCTTGTAGAGGTCTCCGTGGCTCTGTTGCGCCTTGAAACGCAGGCTTCCGTGTTCGGCCCGTGATCCCTTTCCGGTACGGCGCGCGCAACATCGAGGAGATCTCCGAGATATCGTTCGGCTCTCCGGCTCTTCCGATACGGGAGATTCCTACCCGAACGGGCTGAGCGTCTAGCTCTCGATCTGACTGTCCGGGTTGTTGCCGTACTCGGCCCACGAGCCGTCGTAGTTGCGCACGCTCGGATAGCCCAGGAGCTCGCTCAGGACGAACCACGTGTGAGCGCCCCGAAGGCCACTCTGACAGTATGTGATGACCTGCTTGTCGGGCGTGAAGCCTGCTCCGCCGTACAAGGCCGCCAGTTCCTCGAAGGACTTGAAGGTCCCGTCCGAATCGACCGCCGCCGTCCACTCCACGTTGACCGACCCGGGGATGTGGCCTCCCCGCGCCGCTCGGACGTCTCGGCCCAGGTGTTCGTCCGGGCTCCGAGCATCACAGAAGAGCGTCGACGAATCGTCGGTATGGTCCATCACGTACTGCCAGGTCGTGCGCATCTTCGGGTCCGCTGGACCCGCTTGATAGCTGGACGGCGCGTGCCCCGCCATCTCCATGCTCAGTGTCCGCCCCTCCTCGTTCCACTTGCGCGTCCCACCGTTGTAGATGCGGACATCGGCGTGCTGATAGTACTTCAGCACCCAGTAGGCCCTGGCTGCGAACAGATTATTCCGGCGGTCGTACAGGACGACGGTCTGGTCCCGTCCGACGCCGACGCCGGCGAGGGCCGTGGACAGTTGGTCCTCCGTCGCGATCTGGCCGCGGATGGGATGGTCGGGGTTCGACAACCGCCCCATGGACAGAAAGGACGCGCCCGGAAGATGCCCCTCCGCGAAGGTCTCAGCGTTCGCCCCGACCTCCAACAGGCGCACCGCCGCGTCTTCCATGTGGGCTTCGATCCACTCCGCATCGACCAGGACATCTCTGGCATAGCCCCGCTCGACAGCCTCACCGCCGTCGCTCGAGCACGAGGCCGATACGGCGCTCACAAGCGTGATCCAGAGGAGCTTTGTCGGTGCCGTTCGTTGGTAGGTCATGATCCCTCCACCACTTCAGTGCGTGTAAGCATGATGCGCCACTCGGACGCACCGGTCTCTTCGATGTCGGTCTGGAAGCCCAAGCGGGCGGCCTGGGTCGGAATCGTCTCCAAAGCCGGTGCGTGGTCCGTGAACACCTCCAACGCCCTCTCGTCCGTCGAGAGCTTCTTCAGGGCACTGACCGTCCGCATCATCGGGTAGGGACAGATCTCACCTCTCACGTCCAACGTCCTCACCATCGTTTTCGGCGTCCTAGCCATCGTTCCTCCGTTATTCGAGCCGCTGGATCATGTGAGTGCCGATCCACGCGCCGAGCGCGAGGAACGCCCCGAACACCCATCCGTTCACCGCCAGCGAGGGGATCGCGGAGAAAAGGGCACCGATCGTGCATCCCATAGCGATCCCGGAGCCGTACCCCATGAGCACCCCGCCACCGAGTGATTGCGCGTATCGCACGGGGCGCTTCGGAACTCGAAGCTTGAATTCTCCGGCCCCGACCGCGGCGGCGAAAGAGCCAAAGCACATCCCGCACACCAGGAAGAACATATGGTTGAAGAAGAGTCCGTCTGAGGGGACCAGGACGCAACCGGGTAGCTCCTCCACGCCGGCGAGGGGGCCGGGTGCGGCGTTGACGAGCGAGGCCATGCCGATGGACCAGCGCGACACCTCCCCCGTAAAGCCCCAAGGCTCTTGGGCCGTGAAGAGCAGAACATTGAGGCCGCCCAGCACCGCCCCCGCGGGGAGCACGGGCCATCCTTGGACGAACAGGATTCGCGCCACCGATCTGAGATCGTCGGAGACGCTCTCAGGTTGTGGCTGGTCTCTCGACGACCTAGGGACGACCATGCCGGCGCGGTGTTCCACCGACAGGACCCACAGGTAGACGCAAGCCAGAGCGAGCAGCGTGACGAGCAATGCACTCGGGTGCCCGATCCAATGGGGGAGCCACAAGCGCGGCGCAGCGGCGATGTGGGCTTCCCACCACCAATTCCACGTGTACGCGGACAGCAGCAGGCCACCCATCACTCCGGCGAACGCCACCCAGGAGGCGATATATCCCTCTCCCATTCGGTAGATGCTTCCGGATACACACCCACCCGCCAGCACCATCCCCACCCCGAAGAGGAGTCCGCCGAGTCCCGTGTGGATTCCGAGGGGTAGCACGTTGGCCGAGGGTGGATAGACACCGAGAGAGGTCATGGGTACCTGACGACTCATGACGAGCCCGAACCCGACGGACGCCACGGCGAGGCCCAGGAGGAGCCCCTTCATGTTGCGGGAGTGGCCCAGCAGGAAGATGTCTCGGAACGCCGACGCGAAGCAGAAACGCGCTCGCTGAAGAACGAATCCAAACGCGAGACCGAACACCCAGAACATCGAAAACTCGGTGTCCACGGCGTGAGCGGCCACGTAGACGACGGCCGCCGTTGCCCAAACCGTCAGCCCAAGCGCGGGATTCCTATCCGCCGCCGTCCGCACCGGAATCTCTATCCGTCATCCCCTTCATACGATCGGGCTTCCCGCTCATGCTCCACTCCTGCCAAGAACCGTCGTACAACCGTACTCGCGGGAAACCGGCGTGCTTTAACACCACGTACGTGTGCGCTGCCCGCATCCCCGATCTACAGTAGGCAACGATCTTGTCAGACGGATGGACTCCGAGCGCCGCCAGCTCTGCCCGAAGCACTTCACGGTCCCGGGAGCAGTCCCAGGATCCCTCGGGGATCGCGTTGAACCAATCCCAGCATGTCGCTCCGGGCAAGTGCCCCTGATCGAATTCGGCCTGGGTGCGCGTGTCCAGCAAGACGACGTCACCGCGAGCCACGCCGCCGGAGATCCATTCGTAGTCGGCGTACACGTCGGAGTTCGGACTCGCCTCGAAGCGGCCCGTTCTCTTTGGTGAGGGCTCGTCCGTCATGGGCCGTCCCTCCTCCTGCCATCGGTCCCAACCGCCGTTCAACACAACGGACGCCGGATGCCCATAGTAGTGTAGGGCCCAGACGAGCCGGGCCGCCGGCAAACCCCAGTGGTCATCGTATGCCACGACGGTGTCTCGGTTGGAGATCCCGAGTCGGGCCATGACGCGCTCGAAATCGGCGGCGGGCAACACCACGTTGTCGCACCCGCCCCGGCTGTCGCCGAGGTCCCCGAGATCCAGCTGCACGGCGCCGGGAATGTGCCCTCCGGCATACGCCTCCTGATCCCGGAGATCCACAGTCCGCACACGCTGATCACCGATGTGGTCCCCCAACCACTCGGGATCGACGAGGAGCCCCGGCAATGCCGGCGTTGCCTCGTGCTCGTCCTGCGTTCCGATGGTTAGGAGCCCGTCATCGCCCAACCGTGACCCTGACCGTCGGGATCACTCCGCTCACGCGGTAGTCGTCACCCAGTTGCAGGCTCACTGTCGCGCCCTCGTCGGCGGATGGGTCCGCTTCCTCGAAGATCACGAGCAGTTGGCGGACCTCGCCCTCGACCGTGGCCACGGCGCTGAGCGATGCCCACCCCTCCGTCACCTGGAGCACACCCATGTCTCCGGCGTCGATCGAGAGACCACTGGCAGTATCCGTCAGCCTGACCCTGCCACGGGCGGCTCTCTCTCCGGCGGCCTGTTCGACCTCGATCGACACTGAGACCCCGCTCGGCGACCCGCCTACTACCTGGAGCTGACCCTCGGCTCGGACACTCCGGGCAACGTCGTGGCTCATCGCGCGGCTCGGAAGCCGGCCGGTCCGCACGAGCGCGCGGCCCGCTGTCTCTCCGGTCGGCGAACCGTCGCGCAGGGCGAAGCGCCCGTTCACCAGGACGTGGCGGATCCCCGTCGAGGGAGCGGTCGGGTTCTCGAACGTCGCATGATCGATCACCGTTTCGGGATCGAAGACGGTGATATCGGCTGCCATCCCGGGCGCGAGGAAGCCCCGATCCGCCATGCCGATCGTCGTGGCGGGTAGGCCCGTCATCTTTCGGATTGCGTCCTCCCACGTGAGGTGCCCCTGCTCCCGGACGTAACGCCCCAGAACGCGCGGGTAGGTTCCGAAGTAGCGCGGATGCGAGGCCCGGCCATCCGTGGCGCCGCAGTCGCAGGCTACGGACGTCGTCGGTCCCTGCAGGATGGCCACGAGGTCGGCCTCGGAGCCGAAGCGCAGGATCGCTCCCTGATTCGCCTCGGCGAGCGTCCGCACGACCGCCTCGCCGGGCGAAACACCGCCCATGTCACGCATCAGCGCGGTGAGCTCGACGTCGAGTCCCGTGACGAACACACCCTCCGGCCCACCGAAGCGGGCATTCATCGCGGCCTCGACCTCCTCTACGATGCGTGTCCGCGAGACAGCATCGGCGAACCGCTGGAGCATCGCCTCGCGGCCGCCTTCTTGGGCCCAGCCTGGGATGAGGAGTGCGCCCAAACCCGACTGGCCCGCGAGATAGGGATACGCGTCGGCCGCTGCCACGCTCCCGGGCTCCGCAGAGCCTGCGATGAGATCGATGAGATCCCCCGCGGTACCCTGCTCATGACCCTGCGCCTTCATGTGCGTGACAATGGGGACGAGCCCCGCTCGCCTGCCTATCTCGAGGGTCTCCGCTACCCCGACCCGTGAGCTGAAGTTGGACTCCGGTGTCAGGCGGTCGTGGTTCGTGAAGTTGGTCCGCCATGCTCCAGCCGCGCTGACGACTTCGACGACCTCGTCGGTCGTGGCGAAGTATGCCGGCTTGTAGTCGAGGCCCGCGGAAACGCCCCACGCGCCCATCGCGAGTCCCTCGACGACGAGGTCGCGCATGCGCTCGATCTCGACCGGTGTGGCACGCCGGTCGGCGCGACCCACCACCTCGGTCCAGATGCGGTTGAAGCCGGTGTTGGCACCGACGTTCAGGGCCAACCCAGATTCCCGCAGACCGGACAGCTGCGCCGCGATGTCGAGCGGCCCTCCGCCGTCCGGGTTGAGAATCTCGGTCGTGACCCCCTGCGTGAGCATGTTCACGGCGAGCTGGAGCCCGCTTCCACGTGCGTGGCTGTGGAGATTGACGAAGCCCGGGGTCACGAAGAGACCGCGCACGTCCACGTCCGCTTCGGCCTCGGACCCGGCGAGGTCCCCCACCCGGGCGATGAAGCCATCGATCACGGCTACGTCGGCGACAAAGCGTGGACCGCCGCTGCCGTCCAGCACCGTGCCGCCTCGAAGGATGACGTCGTACCGGGCTTGCCGCGCGGAGGCGTCAGCCGGGTTGATCCCCGCCGATGTCGTCGCGATGGCAGCCAGCAGGCCGCTCAACGAGAGCAGCCGGGCGCACCGACGCTGCATCACAGCCCCCCCGGGCTCCCGGGCGCTCCCCGGATCGCACGACCCGGGAGCACGCCCTCCACGAGCTCCCCGTTGTCTACGACGACGACGCCGTTCACCAGGACGTACGAAACGCCCACGGACGTCTGCGCCGGCTCCACGTAAGTCGCACGCTCGCTGATGCGCTCCAGGTCGAAGACCACGATGTCCGCGTCGGCGCCCGGGTTGAGCCGTCCCTTGCGCCGCATCGCCGGGGAAGCCTGCTCCAGATGCAGCGCGGCCAGGTAGCTCGTCTTGGTCATCGCCTCGAGGAGCGTGAGGTCACCCCACTCCCTGACGTACTGACGGATGAAGCGCGCGTACGTGCCCGCACCCCGAGGGTGCCCCCGCCCTTGGGCGTTGATGCTTCCGTCGCTCCCCACCATGACGATCGGACTCGTCAGCGCCTTCCTCAGCGTCTCGGCGGGGATGAAGTGCAGGATCACGCCGTCACGGTTCTCGTCCCCTCGGTATCGGTGGAACGTCTCCTCGGTGAGGCGCTCACCGGTACTCACCAGCTCGATGTCCGAGTAGTCGATCGACATCCGCTCGCGGAAGCCCTCGTCGAAGACCGACGACTCGAGTCCGGTAGAGCCCGCCTCCCACGGATAGGCGTCCGCCGAGATGTCGACGCCGTTCGCCGCTGCGCCCTCCAGAAGGTCGAGCACCAGGTCGATATCCTTGGGCGACGTCGAGTTGACGTGCACGACGTGGGCCGATGCGCCGGTCGCCGCGGCGGTCGCGATGACCTCGTGGATCGCTTTGACGCTGTTGACCGGCCGCTGCGCTCCCAGGTAGCGGATATGCAGGTGCGACGGCACGCCGTACCGGGCTGCGAGCTCGAAGAGGCGGAAGACCTCCTCTTCGGAGGTGCTCGGCACGTACTGCAGTCCGAAGCCGATCCCCAGCGCGCCGTCCATGATCCCCCGGCGGGCGAGCTCGACGATCTGCTCGACCTGCTCCGGGCTCGCGGAGATCGCGCGCCCTTCCTCGTCTCCGGACGAGAGGCCGACCGCCCGTCGGAGCGCCCCGTGCCCGACGTTGGTGCCGTAGTTCAGCAGCGCGCCGCGCTGCGCCATCTCGTCATAGAGCGCCGCCACGTCGACTGGCCCTCCGTGGAGCGCGAGCACCGTGGTGACGCCGTCGGTCACCTTGTAGCGCGCGCTCGGCATGGTTGCCGCACCCACAGATGTGAGCGGATCGATAAAGCCCGGGGCAACGACTAGGTTTGTCGCGTCTATGATCCGGTTGCCCAACATCGACTGGGTGCCCACAGCCACGACGCGGTCGTCGCGGATGCCTACGTTCGCTACGGCGTCGAATCCGGTCTCGGGATCGACGACCCTGCCGCCCAGGATGACCACGTCGTACGGCCCGCCCTCCTGGGCCCCCGTGCGGAGGGGGAGAAGGGATGACAGCGCGACGGCGAACGTCAACGCGTAGCGGAAACGGATCGACATGCGACACCTCCAGCGTGAGCGCGCAATTTGGAGTGCCGGAGGCGCGCCATCAAGGCGCGGCTACCGTCCGCGCCGCCTCCGCCGCATGTCGGGCGACGGGATACACTCCTGCGTCGAACACCAGCCGCGACTGGCTTTCCGGCCCTTATCGGCCTGGGCTGCGGCGTCCTGAACCGAACCGGCGCATCGGACCGGCGTCGTCATCCCCGGACACACGCCGCGTCATAGTGGAGCCAGCTCGAGCCGGATATCTTATTCCCGTTCCCGATTTGGCGTTCCGAGCTGCCGGCCCAATCCCGGCGACAAGTTGCCTAGCCTGTAGGGTGGCACAGGCCGGGCGCCGACGGCCAGTGTGGGGAGACCATGGATTCGGATTCTACATAGAGCACTCGGATCCGAGCGAAGGAATTCCTGGAGTTCAACTTCCGATAGGGTGGCGCTGCGGTAGGCAGCACTCATGATCAAGTCGAATCTCGTGTCGCTGGCCACCACGGTCGTCGTGGCACTGGCCCTGACCGCGTGCGTTGAGCGCCAGCCTGACGCCGTCGGCACGCCCCAACTCAGAGCCGCACTCTTCGACACGATTCTCGCACGAACCGAGCGCCGGGAGTCGTTTTCGGCCATCAAGAACGAGCAGCTCGGCTTCGCTCCTCTGGACGATATGGCCGCGCTCCGCGCGACCGTCGTATCGGCGGACACCGAGAGTGAGCTCTACTATGCGCTCGCGCGGGTCAGCCATGCCCGCCGCGACCGTCACTTGGACCTCTACCTACTCCCTGGGGGGCTGCGGCCGGACGACGACGCCGGCTTGGATGTCTGGGACGGGGAGGCCACCCCGACACCGCAAGCACCCGTGCGCGTCTTCCCGGACTACTCGGAGGGCGCGGGCTACTTCGTGGGCGACATCGCAGAGGACGCGCGGTGGCCCGAGCTACCGGAGGTCGGAGACCGCGTAGTGTCCGTCAACGGACGGCCGGTGGGGGAGTGGCACGAGGTCGCGACTCCGTTCATGCGTCATTCGACGAAGATCGGCCTTCGCTGGAAACTCGCCGAGGCGATGACCCAGGCGACCGCTGCGTTTCCGCCTGAGCTCAGGGAGGATGCCCTTCGGCTGACAGTCGAGTCCGCGGACGGCAGCGAGTCGAGCTTCACGCTCCCCTTTGCCTCTGCTGGCGACCTCACCTGGACCGGGTCTGGAGATCCCCGATACCCTGGCCTATCGCTGGAACGAAGGACGCCTACGTACGATCTGCTGCTTCCCGACGACGGCTCCCGCTTCGTCGTTCTCGTCTGGCGCGGCTTCCGTGAGACTATGGTTGCCGACGTTGATGCGTTGATCGAGCTCGCCGAACGGGACGGTCTGCTGGACCACGCCATGATCGTCGACGTAACCCGGAGCGGAGGGGGGTCGCGCGGCGCGTACGCGATCCAGCGTCTGCAAAGCCGTCCCTTCAAGACTACGTTCGGCAACCTCCGCCTGAGCGACGTGATCGAGCCCTTCGTGGAAGACAAGCGCGCGGACTTCGCCACCCGGAATCTCAACGACGGTGGCGTGCCCGAGACGATGGACGACGGCACCTGGCTCATGGAATGGCTCGAACAGGACGTCTTGCCGGCGCTTGCGCGCGGCGACGAGTATTCGAACGACGTGCCTTTCAAGCTCGCCCATGCCCCGAAGGACTCGGATGGTGTGCTCGAGCCCGCTCCGGTCCACTTCCGCGGTCCGTTCGGAGTCATCTCTGGGCCGAACGGTGGATCGCACCTCGACCAGTTCGTTTCAATCGTCGTCGACAACGGTCTCGGGCCGGTCGTCGGCATGCCACCGGGCGGCTACTCGAACACTTGGGAGTGGGAGGAAATCCTCACGTTCCCGGGCACCGACCAGCCCGTGGTCGGCTTCATGTACTCCATCGGGCACACCATCCGTCCGAACGGCGAAGTGCAGGAGGGCAACCCTGCCGCCCTGGACGAATGGGTCCCGCTCACCGCGAAGAACGTGAAGACATACTACCCGATCCTGCTCGAGCGCGTGCGCGCACGCATGGGAGCGGCAAGCATGGAGACGGCGGGCCGCTAGTGCGTTCGAAGCCGAGTCGATGACCGAGGACTCGATACCCGGCCCGTCCTCGGAACGCCGCTCCGGCATGGGCCTGGGGACGCGGATCTTCATCGGGATGGTGCTCGGATCGGTGTTGGGCGCGGCTCTCGGCGAGCGCGTCACAGTGGTCCAGCCCATCGGCGACCTCTTCATCCGGCTGCTCGTGCTCGCCGCGATTCCGCTCGTGTTCTTCAACTTGCTCGCGGGGCTCACCGCGCTGTCGGACGTACGCACGTTCGGGCGACTCGCGACGAAGATCATGAGCTACTACGTGGTGACGGACCTCGTGGCGCTCTCGCTCGGTTTTGCGGCGGCAGCTCTGCTCCGGCCGGGCGTGGGCATGCAGCTCACTGAGCAGGTGGAGGGGACGGTCGGCGCCGTGCCCTCGATCGGCGACGTGCTCCTGGGGATGGTTCCGACCAACGTCTTCCGGGCCTTCGCGGAAGGAAACGTCGTGCAGCTCGTGGTCGTGGCAGTGCTTCTGGGCATCGCGACGCTCATGCTGACCGGGACCGCACGCGATCGCTTAGGCGCTGCCTACTCGGATTTGGCCGCGCTCTTTCGGCGGCTGGTCGATCTGATCCTCATCGTCGCGCCCCTCGGTATCGCGGCTCTGATGGCGGTGACCGTCGGACGGTACGGCGCGTCGGTGATCGGCCCGATGACGAAGTTCCTCCTTGGGGTGTACGCCGCCCAGCTCATCATTTTCGTGGGCTACATGTTCCTGCTCCGCACGTTCACGGACCGGAGGCCGGGTCGGTTCCTCCGCGACACCGGCCCGCTGTGGGCGACGACGGTCGCGACCACGTCGAGTCTGGCTTCCCTCTCCGTCGCTCTCGAGATCGCCGAGAAGATTCGGCTCCCCAGGTCGCTCTACTCCTTCACGCTTCCGCTCGGGGCTCAACTGAACAAGGACGGCACGTCTGTCATGCTCGGGGCGGTGCTCCTCTTCACGGCTCAGGCCGCGGGCGTCGACTTCGGTGCCGCGTCGTTCCTGACCCTTCTCTTCGTCGGGCTCCTCCTCTCCGAGGGATCCGGTGGGATCCCGGGCGGCGGATTCGTGATCGCGCTGATCTACGTACAGGCCTTCAACCTCCCCATCGAGGTCGCGGCCATCGTCGGCGGTATCTATAGGCTCGTCGATATGGGGAACACGACGATCAACGTGATGGGTGACGTGGTGGGCACATCGCTCCTGGCACATTCCGAGGCCAGGCGTGCGGCACAGGAGTGAGGCAATGGAGGCCACGTGAATGACGAGGTGAGAGCGCTCTTCCCCGGGACCCGCGATCAGGTCTACCTGGACGTGGCTGCCCGGGGTCTGGTGCCGGAGACGGTGAGGCAGGCGGCCACCGAGTACCTCGACGCCTGTGTGCTCGGCACCAGCGACAAGGATGCTCTCCGTGTGAGGGTCGAAGAGACCCGTGCGGCCCTGGCGGCGCTGATAGGCGCAGACGCGGACGAGGTCGCCATCACCAAAAACGTCTCCGAGGGCCTGAACCTCTTCGCCGCGAGTCTCCCGTGGCTTGAGGGCGACAACGTAGTTCTGTGTCCCGAGCTCGAGCACCCGAACAACATCTATCTCTGGTACAACCTCGAGCGGCTGCGGGGCATCGAGGTCCGCGCCATTCCGCCGGAAGGTGGGCGCATGCCCGTAGCCGCGATGGTGGAGGCGATGGACGAGCGAACCCGGGTGGTCACCTTCCCGAGCGTCTCCTTCGCGCCGGGATTCATCACGGATGTTCAGGCTCTCGTCGCGGGGGCTCGGGGCGTGGGTGCGCTCACGTTGGTCGACGCGGCCCAGTCGATTGGTGCGCTCCGGACGGACGTGCGGGCTCTGGGAGTCGATGCGCTCACCGTCGCGACTCAGAAGTGCCTGCTGGCGCTGTACGGATTCGGCTTCCTGTACGTGCGTCGTGCGGTGGCCGAGCAGCTCATCCCGATCCATGTCGCGCGGTACGGCATCTACCTCGGAGGGGCGCACGAGACCGCGTACGCGGAAGGGGAACTCACCTACCAGCCTGGGGCCCGTCGCTTCGACCTCGGGAACTACAACTACCTGGGTGCGACCGCCGCGCAGGCGGCGCTCGCGTTGATTGCCGAGATCGGGATGGAGCACATCGAGCACCACGTGCGCCGGCTCGGCGAGAGGCTGGCGTCCGGCCTCCTGGAGCTCGGACTTCCGGTCGTGGGCGGAGAGCCAGGCGCGGACCTCGCGCACATCGTCTCGGTCGGCGAGAGCGGGGGTGGCCGCCACTACACGGCGGACGACCCGGCGATGAACGAGCTGTACGGACACCTCACGGAACACGGTGTCCGCCTATCGATTCGAAGTGGCGTGCTGCGCTTTTCGATCGGGGTTTATAACGATGATGCGGACGTGCAGCGGGTGATTGAGCTGGCGCGGGGTGTGTGACTCAACCCACGCCCTCCACGATGCGAGAAGCGCAACTGTCGTCCACTCAGGCCGCGAGGGCTGCGAAGTCGGCGCGGATCTCCTTCTCGAGGGCGACTCGGTACGCGCAAGGTGGAGCGCCGACGCCGAATGAGCTACGACCCGCGCTGGGTGCTGACGATCCATGCTTCCAACTGAGACCGGTCGCGGCGCGTGGTGATGAACGTCAGCACATCTCCGGGCTCCACCCGTGTGAAACCCCTCGGTACCACGACCCGCTCGCCGCGCCGCAGGAGCGCGACGAGAGCCTGGTCGGGCACGCTGATCTCACGAATGCGGTGGAAGCATATGTCCGTGTGGGCTGCGGTTACGGTGAGCTCCACGTGAACCGAATCGCCCGCGTCGTCCAGCGGTAGGGCATCCGTGCGCTTCAGCAGTCGCTGGTGCTCATCCGCCAGTTCCTTGAACGCCCAGATCATCTCCGACCGCTTCAACACGCCTACCACGCGGCTCCGGTCCTCCGGATCCACGACGGGCATCTGGTAGGCCCCGAGGGCACTGAATCGTTCGAATGCCTTGCGAAGTGTCTCGGCGGGAAAAGTCGTCTCCACCGCCGTGGTCATGACCTCGGCGACGGTTCGCTCGTGTGCGCCGGCTACGATGGACCGCTCCAGATCCGCCATCGCCACCATGCCTACCAGCCGCTCGTCTTCGTCCAGGACCACCCAACTCCGTGTGCCCTCCGCTTGCGCCAGCTCCGCCAGTTGGTCGAGGTCCATGGACTCGCGCACGCTCCCTATTTCCTCTCCCATCGCGTCCGCCACGATGAGAATGTCGAGCGTTCCCATCTCACCGGCGGACGGGCGGAAGCCGCCGAGCCTCCGCAGCTTGATGGAGTAGATGGAGTCCGGGCGGAGGCGGGAGGCGATGAGCTGCGCCAGCACTACGGCCAACATGAGTGGGAGGACGATCCGGTAGTTATCGGTCATCTCGAAGAGGATGACGATCGCCGTCATGGGCGCGTGGGCCGCCGCGCCGAACAGAGCGGCAGCACCCACCAGCGCATATGCTCCAGGGGACGCCGTCACGGTGGGGAACAGCTCACCGACCACGGTGCCGAAGACGCCCCCCGTCATCGCCCCGATGAACAGAGCCGGGGCGAACACGCCGCCGGAACCTCCGGCACCGAGCGTGATGGAGGTAGCGAGCATCTTCAGGATTACGAGCGCGGCCATCATTCCGACACCGAGAGCCCCGGCGAGCGCCAGCTCGACGCCTTCATGTCCGACGCCGAAGATGTGGGGGCTCCCGAAGGCCCCGATCACTCCCACGGCCAGCCCTCCCAGGAGTGCCTTGGCCCAGGCCGGGAACGACCACCGTTCGAACCGCTCCTCCGCCTGATACACCATCCAGACATAGACCAGGGCCACGATGCCCGTGATCACGCCGAGACCCAGGTACAGCCCGAACTCCCAGTTGCTCACCAGAGTGAATTGCTCGACGAGGCTGAAAGAGGGTTCCGTACCCAGAGCCGACTGCACCACCGCGGTGGCCGCCACGGACGAGACCACCACCAATCCGAAGGAACGCGAGGCGAAGCCATCCAGGATCACCTCCATGGCGAAGAGCACACCAGCGATTGGCGCGTTGAACGTGCTGCCAATCGCCGCGCCCGCGCCCGCCGCCACCAGGATCCGAATCTCACTGGCCCCCATCCCCGCGATTTGGCCCACCGTGCTGCCGATGGACGAACCGATCTGGACGATGGGGCCCTCACGCCCCACGGACCCCCCCGACCCGATGGAGAGCGCGGACGCAAACGCCTTGACGATGGCCACACGAGGACGGATGCGTCCCCCGCGCTGTCGCACGGCGAACTGGACTTCCGGGATTCCATGCCCCTGCGCCTCCGGAGCCCACCTACGGACGATCCAGGACACCACGACCATGCCGATGGCCGGCGCGAGCACGAGCGGCACCCACCACGGCAGTGGAGCCAAGACGTCGGAAAGGCGGCCGCCCTGATCGAAGAACAGCCACTGCACTGCGGAAATCATCCACCGGAGCCCGATGGCGCCCAACCCGGTGAGCAGGCCGACCGCGGTGGCCAGGGCCAGCGGTCCGGCCGTGGTGGAACGGCGCAACTCGCGGCGTAGGCGATGAAGGATTTCGCCGTTCATGAGGGAGGATACAATAAACCGGCTGTCCACTAAACCAGCGGCGGTGCACGCGCGTCACTCGAATGCGACCGTACCATCGTCACGAGCATCTCGCTCGGGCTCGGTGTGGGGGTTGCGACGACGACGTTCTCGATCGGGCACCCGCCGATGCGCCGCCTGCCGTGGCGTGGTTCGAGATCGTCGGCCCACGCTACTTCGAGCTGTTCGGCACCGGCACGGCGCGCGGCCGGTATCCCGCAGACGACGGTGCCGCCGCGGATCGAGAGGTGCTGCTGTCGCACGACTTGTGGACCCGCCGCGGCGCCGATCCCGCTCCGTCCAGTTCGGCCAATCCGAGCCGCTCACCGATGCGCAGGCGGTCGGGATCGTCGGGGCGCTCGTCGGCCCTGTAGCGGCCGTGCTGGTGGGATCCGTCGTGAGGGGTCTGCCGCGCGGGCTCCCCGCCTACGATCCGGTCACGCTCCTGTCAGTGGCCGCCATCCTGGTCGTCACCGCGGTGGCCGCGACCTGGACGCCGGCCCGCAAGGCGCTGCAACTTGGACCCGCAGAGCTTCTGCGAGAGGAGTGACGGCCGCTGACGGTGGAGTACCGCCGCTACTCGGCCCTGAGCGAGACCATCGGGTCGACGCGGGTCGCGCGTACCCCAGGGACTACGCTCGCTGCAGTGCTGACGGCGATGAGCACAAACGCCACAGCGGCGAACGTTGCGGGGTCCCGTGGCGACACCTGGAAGAGCAGGTCCGTGGCGAATGGCGCAGCAAGGTATGCCGTACCTAAGCCAATGACCACGCCGAGCACGGCGAGCCGGCCGCCGTGGAAGAGCACACTCGTGAGCAACCGCCATTTTTCCGCGCCGAGGGCGGTACGGATGCCGAGCTCACGGGTCCGCTGCGCCACATCGAACGCGAGCACGCTATAGAGCCCGATCGCCGCGAGTACGAGGGCAAGCAGGCCGAACACCGTGAACATCGACGCGCCGAGAGTCCACGACCGCGCCTGCGGATCGAGCATCTCCTCGAGGCTCTGGACGGTGGCATAACGCACCTCCGGCGAGAAGCTGCGAAGGAGGGACGCGACGTCCGACGCCGCGGTACGTGCCTCGGGGGAGGTCCGAACATAGAGCCCGCGCGGAGCCTGAACCCGCTGCGAGATCGGCAGGTAGTAGGCCATGACGGCCTCGTCCTGGAAGCCCCTCTGTGCGGCGTTCTCGACGACACCAATCACCGTCGTGCATTCCCCCGAATCCCGCCCGATCAAGATGCACTGCCCGAGCGGATCGGCGTTGGGCCACAAGGTGATGGCCATGGTTGCGCTGACGACCGTGACCTTCTGGTCGTCCGGACCGTCGCTTGCGCCTATGGCGCGTCCACCCGTGATACGTAGCCCGACGGTTTCGAAGTAGCCCGGCGTCACCGGATAGTAGTACGGCCCGCCCCCGGGAAGCCGCGGGATCGAGTCGAGATGGGGCACGCTCAGGGGGCTTGAGAACACCCACTGAAACGGCACCGATGTGGCGGCTGCCGACTCCACGCTCGGGAGCCCCGTCACTGCCTGCGCAGCCTCCTCGTAGAGTCGCGTTTGCTCTGCCTCCTCCAGGTTCGGATTGCGGAACTCGATCTGAGCGAGCAGCACACGGTCGACGTCCAGGCCGAGGTCGAGGTCCCGGAGCTCGCCCAGACTCCGCGCGAAGAGTCCGGCGCCCACGAGGAGGACGACCGAGAGCGCCGCCTGTGTCACGGTGAGAAAGCCGCGGAGCCGGGACCGCGCCCCGGAGCTTCCGCGGGCCGCGTCACCCAGGTTGCTCGTTACGTCCGCTCGGCTTTCCTGAAGGGCTGGCCCGAGCCCGGCCATGAGGCCGGCGATGATCGACGCCACAAGCGCAAATCCGAGCACCCGTGCGTTCACGGCCGAGTCAGGGAAGAAGACCCCGGGAAGGAGCACCCTGCGCACGAACTCGCCGCCCCATCGGGCGAGCAACAGCGCCACGCCTCCTCCGACGAGCGAGAGCAGCACAGCCTCCATCACCATCTGGCCGACGAGCCGGCCACGCGTGACGCCGAGAGCGAGCCGCACCGCGACCTCGCGGCGCTGTCGGGTACCCCGCGCCAGGAACAGATTCGCGACATTCGCGCACGCGATGAGCAGCACCACGACGGAGACACCCGCGAGCCATCGCACGACCCGCGCCTCGTCCGACTGGTTGGGACCATCCGCCGCGATGACGGAAACGAGGAGGATGCGGGCGTCCTCGGACCAGCGCCCTTCGTCGATCATCTCACGGCGGGCGTTGATGTGGAGACGCGTCGCCTCTGCTTCAGCGACCTCGGTAGTGATACCCTCGCCGAGACGGGCCACCGCACTCATCCACCAGCATCCCCGACTCTCGAGGCAGTTCCAGTCCACTCCATTGCTGGCCACGTGCGTGGCCTCGAGAGGCAGCCAGACGTCCACCGCTGTGAGGTGCACACCGGTGAACCCGGCGGGCGCGACACCGATGATCTCGTGCGTCCTGCCGCCGAGCTCGATCGTCCGACCCAGGACCCCAGGATCCGAGCCGTAGGCCCGCTCCCAGTATTCATCGGCGAGCACCGCAGTGAGCTGCGCACCGACTGCACTCTCGTCGGGCCCATAGAAGCGGCCGAACGTCGGCTGCACGCCGAGCAGCGGGAAGAATTCGGACGACGCATATGCGATACGTGCGCGCGTTGCAGTCTCTCCGCTGCCGACGGTCTCCTCCCTGGTGCTCGTAAACGCCGCTACCGAGAGTCCGTCGTGGGCCTTGAGGTCGGCGTAGTCCGGATAGGTGAGCCCGGGCTGCGTGATCGTCTCGCCGGTGATCGAGCTCGGCCGCTCCTGGAAAATGAGCCGCACGTCGTCGGCGTTGACGATGTGTGCAGGGGGCTGGAGGAGGAGCCGGTCGACGATCCCGTACATCGTTGCGTTGGCGCCGATCCCGAGCGCCAGTGTGAACACGACGGCCATCGCGAAGCCCGGGTAGCGGCGGGCCGTCCGGTACACGCCCAATACGCCCCCCTGCACGAAGTCCCACCACTCCGTCCGCCGTTCCATCGCCGCCCTCCCTTTCTCCATCCGCTTCATCGATGGTCCGTATCGGCGCCGGTCTCCGAACTGCCGCTCGGCCTCCGCACGCGCCGGTTCGTCGTCCCATCCCTCGGCAACCAGTCGGTCGACCACTTCCGACAGGTGATGCTCGATTTCCCACGCGACCGAGTCCTCGGGACGCGGCCGTCGGAAGCCGAGATGGTGCAGCCAGCGAACAGGACCCCGTGGTCGCACCATCCCCTTATTCCTCGACCCCTCGCTAGGCCCGCTGGCGCGCGAGCTTCGCGACCGCCTCAACGTACCGCTCCCAGCGCGACTCTTCTTCCGCGAGGGACTTGCTGCCCAAGGGGGTGAGACGGTAGTAGCGGGCCCGGCGTCCCTTCTCCGACACACCCCAGTTACTCTCGAGCCAGCCCCGTTTCTCCATCCGGCGCAAGGCGGGGTAGAGCGCACCGTCCTCTACGACGAGCGCGTCATCGGTCGTCTCACGGATCCAGTCGAGGATCGCGAACCCGTGCATGGGAGCCTGCGCAGCCAGTGTCTGGAGCACCAACAGATCGAGCGTTCCCGGCACGACACCGAGGGAGCTTCTCATGGCAGGTCTCCGTTGTACTAAATATCTTAGTCTAAGCTATTAGACCAAACTGATTAGGTCAATTAGATTCCGCACTCCCGCACTCCACTTGGTCCGGTGGTACGAGTGGACGGGAGGCCCTTACTTACGCAGTCGGGACGGCCGGATGCGAAGCATCGACCCACTCAGAGTCATTCCAGGCATCGGCGAGGCCCTTGCCGGTGACTTGAGGGCGCTGGGTATCGAGCGCGTGGAGCAGCTCGTCGGAGGGGATCCGAACGTGCTGTACGACCGGCTGTGCGTACATCAGGGCACCAAACTCGACCGCTGCGTCCTTTACGTGTTCCGCTGCGCGATCTATTTCGCGGAAGGCGGCGAGGACCCCGAGCTTCTCAAGTGGTGGAACTGGAAGGACGGCGCCGACCCGCCTCTGGACCGGCTGACCAACTCCAATCCGTAGTCAGGACTAGCCTGCGTCAGATCACCGCAGCGTGACCTCGGTGCCTTCGCCGTCTGCCGTCACGATCGTCTGCTCGCTGCGCGCGGCCGCGTCCACGCTCCACACCTTCAGCGTATACTCGCCGGCGGGAACCCGTGAGAGCTGGAACGCGCCATCCTGTTCGGCAAAGACCGCATACGGAGCTGACGTCACGAAAATGAACGCGGTCATGCCCGGGTGCACATCACACTTGACGTCGTAACCACCCTCTTCGTCGAAGACGAAGCTCGCACTCTGGCCGAGCATCGTATCCTCGTTGAACACCGTGGAGTCGCCGGACATGGAGCTGACATGGACGTTGTGGGCGATTGACTCACTGTTCTGGAAGCGGACCGGCTCGCCCACTCGCACGAAGAGGCGCAGCGGCGAAAACTGCAGTCCGAGTTGATCCATGAGGAATTCGGGGGCCTCACTTCTGTCGAGCGGCGCTTGGGTCTCCAGCGTGATCACGGAAGGGATCCCCCCCAGCGCCGCAGGCGCCTGACCGAACACGCCCTCGGACGGCGTCAGCTCCGACGGAGGTGCGTCGGGCTCGGCATCGGCGCAGCTACAGAGGAGGACGGCCACCCCGACGCCGACGGCGACGTGGGCGCGGCGGCCAACCCCTGTCTTCTCACGCTTCATTCCCCGTCGGGCAGCGCGAACGCCACGATCTCGGCTGGTTCCCCGCCGCCGCCAACGGCGAGCAACACGTACTGCTTGCCCTCGTGCATATACGACATCGGTAGACCGCCCTGGGCATTGGGCAGCTCGAGCTCGGCTATGATCTCACCGGTGGCTTTGTCGTGTGCCCGCAGGATCGGGTCCCCGGACAGGCCTTCTCCCGCAAAGAGGAGCGTTTTGGTCACCATGAGCCCCGCGCGGGACGCCTTCCCCGTCCTTGGCAGGTCCGCGAGATCCAGCCCGAGGGCTTCTGCCACGTTGGGCCGCGTGTCTCCGTTGGCGATCATCCAAGCGTGCTCGCCCGTGGTCAGGTCGATCGCGGTGATGCGTCCCCATGGAGGCTTGACGATCGATACGCCCCGCGCGATCTGAGCGCGCCCGCCGCCGGCGATGTAGTCCATGTCGGAGCGGTCTCCCCCCTCGACCAGCGCCAGCACCGACGGGTTGGTCATCGAGCCTATGTAGAGGAATCCCGTCTCCGGGTCTAGGACCCCGCCCTCCCAGTTCGACCCGCCGATCGAGCTCGGCAGCGAGAGCTGACCGCGCGTGCCGTCCTCGTGCTCCTGCAGTGACGGGGGCGAATAGATCGGGCCCATGCGGTACGCGCTGGCGATCTCCATCGCCCGTGCCTTGATCTCGGGCGTGAAGTCGATGAGGTCGTCCTCGCTGAAGCCCTGCCGATCGAACGGTGCGGGCTTAGTCGGGAAGGGCTGCGTCGGTGACGTCCACTCGCCTGGCGTATCACTCTGGGGGACGGCGCGCTCCTCGATCGGCCAGATCGGTTCACCGGTCAGGCGGTCGAAGACGAATACGAAGCTCTGCTTGGTGATTAGTGCCACGATCTTCCGCTCGACCCCGTCGATCACGAGGTCGGCGAGGATCGGAGGGGACGGGTTGTCCCAGTCCCAGATGTCGTGATGGATCGTCTGGAAGTGCCACACGCGCTCGCCTGTCCTGGAATCCAAGGCGACGAGACTCGTCGAAAAGAGATTGATGCCGTGCCTGTGACCACCGTACAGGTCGCCGGTGGCGGCCTCGGTGGGCACGTAGACGATTCCGGTCTCGGTATCGTACGAGATGCCTGCCCACGCCCCAGCGTTGCCGGTATACGTCCAGGACTCATCCTCCCACGTATCGACCCCGAGCTCTCCGGCTTCGGGGATCGTCTTGAACGTCCAGATCAGCTCGCCGGTTGCGGCGTCGAAGCCTCGGATGTCGCCGGGCGTGTTCACCATGGAAGGCGGCCGCATCCCGACGTGGTGCGCCGATCCGACCACGATCACGTCGCCCACGACGGATGCCGGAGAACTGGCCCCGATGGAGCTGGCCATGTCGATGCCGTCTCGTGTCCGGTGGCCTTCCGTGAGGTCGACGATGCCGTGCTTGCCGAAGCCCTCCACCGGAATGCCCGTCTTGGCGTCGAGCGCCGCCATGTGGTAACCCGGGGTCACGACCACAATGCGCCCCTTGCCGGACGCATCCTCCCAGTACGACACGCCACGACCGGAATTCGCCCGGGGCGCGCCCCGGAGGCGATCACTCTCGTCCATGCGCCAGGTCCAGAGGGTCTCCCCGGTGCCCGGGTCGATCGCAACGACGGTGCGCGTGATGCCGGCGGTCGCGTAAAGGACCCCGTCGACCATCAGCGGTGTCGTCTCCGTCCGGGTGAACGGGTTCGGACCGAAGTTGCGTCCGCTCCAGCGCCACACGATCTCGAGGTCCCGGACGTTCGACGCGTCGATCTGATCGAGCGGGGTGTAGTGCGTGTAGGCGCCGTCGCTTCCGTATGCGCGCCACTCGCCGTCGTTTTGGGCGGTTGCGGCGAGGGGGAGGAGAAGCAGGGCGAGCAGTGCTGAGGCTGAGCGATATGCCATTCGTCCGGATCCGATCCGCGGGAAGTGAGTCGAGACAACCTGCTTGTGTCGCACGGGCCCCGCCAGAGCAGTCGATCAGCCCGTCGGGCCTTACGGAGCCGTTTCGCCGCTGCCATATTGCTGTCGCCATGCCCCGAATTCTCCCCCTTTTCGCACTGTTTGCAGGTGTGCTCTCGCTCCTGGCTCTCGGTTGCTTTGCCGTACCGGGGGGAGCGCAGTTGCGCCCACTCGACCCCATGGGCTGGTCGACCTTCGAGCGTCCGGGCGGCACGGTCGTGGTGGGTGGGGGCTTCTACACGGGTCAGCGAGTTTCGCTCGCCGGTGTCGAGGGCCGCCTAGCCGAGGTCGCCGCGTTCCAGGCCACATGGGCGTACGAGCGCGTGGCTGTACGCTTGGCAGGCACGCTCCTTCGTCTCTTCGTCGACCAGCATGTCTTCGCGGAGCCCCTCGAGGATACGCGACCTCCCGACGGCTCGAGTCGACGCGATGCGGGGGATATCCGGGTGTCGACGATCATCCGCCTGACCGGGAACGATGCCAAGGTCGGCGCGGCGCTTCGCTTCGGCACGCGGCTTCCCACCACCGACAATCGGGAGGGTTTGGGCCGGGACCAGGCGGACTTCTTCGCCACGCTCGGCCTGCGCTTCCACCGAGGTCCGCTCGCTGTTTCGATCGAAGGGGGCGCGGGGGTCAACGGCACGCGCGACCCACGTCACGAGCAGATCGAGCCCATCCTGTTCGCGGCATCATTCATGTACGAGGGAGGGCTCGTGAGCCCCCTCCTGGAGCTGACCGGGCAGCACGATCCGAGGTCGAGCCGCGATCGACGCGGCAACGAGAACCTCGGGGAAGTGAGGGTGGGGGCGGTGATCGGCGGCGATCGATGGATCAAGGTCACCGGCGCACGCGGCTGGACGCCGTTCAGCCCGGAGTTTGGACTCACCGTGCTTTTCGGGACGCGCTTCTAGTCTCAGCGGATCTTGAACGTACGCCTCAGCGCGGCTCGGGCCGCGTGGTATCCACACATCCCGTGCACGCCACCGCCTGGTGGCGTCGATGCCGAGCAGACGTAGAGGTCGCTGACGGGCGTGGTCCACGGGCTGAGCTTCCACCGACTCGGTCCGAAGGTCTGATACATCGTGAGCGCGCCACCATTGATGTCCCCACCGACGAGGTTGGCGTTCCATGCCTGCAGCGCGGCGGGACCGTGTATCCGACGCGCGATCACCCTCGCGCCGAAGCCCGGTGCGAAGCGTTCCACCTGCGCTTCGATCGCGGCGGTTGCGTCACCCTCCCAGCCGTTCGGCACGTGGCAATACGCCCAGGCCGTGTGTTTGCCCTCGGGCGCACGGGTCGCGTCGAATCGAGACGGCTGCGCCAACAGCACGAAGGGCTCGTCGGACACCCGGCCCTCCCAGGGAGCCCGCTCGGCGGCCGCGATCTCCTCGAGCGAGCCACCGAGGTGCAGTGTACCGGCAAGCTCGCACTCGGATGCTTGCCACGGGATCGGGCCGTCGAGCGCCCAGTCGACCTTGAAGGCGCCCGGGCCGTACCGCCACGCCTCGAGCCGAGCTCGGTGGCCGTCGGGGAAATGCTCGCCGGCGACCGCTGCCACCTGACCCCGCGTGAGCGCGAGCAGCGTCGCCTTCCGGGGCGGTAGCTGCTCGAGCGATGCGACGGGGGCATCGGTCTCGATCACGCCTCCCAACGACTCGAAGAGTGAGGCCAACGCCCCCGTGAGCGCGCCGGCACCGCCCTTCGGAACGGGCCACCCCACCGCGTGGCCGGCGACCATGAGCACCATCCCGATCGCAGCCGAAGGAGCGACCTCCAGTCGGACGGCGGAGTGCCCGGCGCACCCGGCGAGGAGGGCTCTCGCCTCCTCGGTCTTGAACCTCGAGGCCAGCGCCGTCGTCGACTGGATCGCACGCAGGGCGAAACGACCCATCAGCACCGGGTCGCGCGGCGGACGCACGGGCGTCGTCATCACGTGATCCACGAAGGTCGGCCACTTGCGCACGAACGGCTGGACCAGCCGGCGGTACGCTGCCCCGTCCTTGCCCAGCACGGTCACGGTATGCCCGACCGAGCGATGGAACACGACGGCGCGCCCGCCGTCGAGCGGGTGGGCGAACGGAACCGGTGGGTGAACCCACTGCAAGCCGTGTTCTTCGAGCGGGAGCGAGTTGAAGAACGGCGAGCCGATGCCCATCGGGTAGACCGCCGACCCGACGTCGTGAAGAAAGCCCGGCTCGGTCAGCTCCTCGGTGCGGGCCGCGCCCCCGACCGTGGAGGTCGCCTCACGCAGCAGAACGGAGAGCCCGTTCCGTGCGAGCTCGATCGCGGCCGAGAGGCCGTTCGGTCCGGCTCCGACGACGACGGCGTCATACGACATGGCTCTCTCAGCGCCCCTCGAACGGCTCCCCGAAACGGAGCAGGACCGTGCTCACGGTGCCGCCGACGATCGTAACGATGTAGAAGCGATCGTATTCCATCGCCTCGATCGCAGTGCCGGGATCCCCACCCAGCGCCTCGACGAGCTGTGGTGTGGTATTGCTGTGACCCAGGACGAGATGCCTGCCCGGCATCGTCCTGAGCCGGGCCGCGAAGCCCGGCAGGTCGCGTGGATCGTATGACTCGATCTCGAGCCCCTCGGCCTCAGCCGTCGGCTCGCCGGTCGAACGCGTGCGCAAGTAGTCCGTGGAATGCACCTGGGTCACACCGGCATCGTCGAGCATCTCCGCGATGAGTCGTGCACGTGCCCAGCCGGACTCGGAAATCGGCGGATCGCTGGTATCCCCCGTGAACCCCGAATTGGGGCCGTCGTCGGCGCGCTCGGCGTGGCGAACGACGTAGATGACGATCGGCTCCGCCTGCGCCTCGACTGCGATGGGCGCGATGAGAAGCAGCGAAGCGACGACGAGAAGAGCACGACGATGCATGGGTTCTCTCCATGGGGTACCTCAGATGGAAGGAAGCTAGCCGCAGCCTGTGCCGGACCGCTACACGCCTTGGGCGGCACCCAGCACGTCGGTGATCAGCCACCAAAGCGCGGCCGCCATCACAGCGGTCGGTACCACCCACCGGAGCCAGTGGATGAGAGCGCGGTCGGCCGCCGAAGGCGTGTCCCCGGCGATCTGCTCGAGGAGCGTGGCGCGGTTCATCACCCAGCCAACGGTCACGACTGCGACGAGCGCTCCAAACGTCTGGCCGCCCGAGCCGAACGTGAGGTCCCAGGGCACGAAGATCTCGAGGTTGATCATCGGTGGGATCGCGAGGACGATCGAGACCGCGTACACGGTCCAGGTGGCGCGGCGGCGCGACCATGCGAAGCTGTCGGTGAAGCCGGCGACGATGACTTCGAACGCCGCGATCCCGGATAGAAGCGCGGCCCCGGACAAGCCGCCGAAGAAGAGTGTGCCGAAGACCCACCCGGCCGGTAGCTGCGCGAAGATCTGCGGCAGTGTCGCGAACAGCAGCCCGGGGCCCGAACCCGGCTCCATGCCGAAAGCGAAGACCGCCGGGAAGATCGCAAGACCCGCCAGGAGCCCCGCGCCGGTATCACCGACGACCGTCCAAATCGCGTCGGATCGAATGTTGGCGTCACTGCCGAGGTACGATCCGTACACGAGCATCAGCGTGCCGCCGAGTCCGACCGAAAAGACGACCTGGCCCAAAGCGGCGATCGCGACTGTCGGGGTGATGCTCGAGGCGTCGAACGCCAGCAGCCAGCGGATGCCCTCGCCCGCTCCGGGCAACGTGACCGATCGCACGATTACGATGAGCAGCACAACGAAGAGGACGGGCGTGATGATCTTGGACGCTGTCTCGATGCCGGCTCGCACACCCCGCAGGATGATCGCAGCCTCAGCCAGCAGGACCAGCGCCGTGAATCCGAGCTGCAGCCCGAACGCAACGCCCGAGAATCCGGTCTCGGGCGGGAGGATCCGCGACGCGTCGATCGGCCGGCCGAACGGGGTGAGCACCTCCGCCAGCGTGTGGTACACCACCCAACCGATCGCGTTGGTATAGTAGGCGACCGCGAACCACACGATTCCGATGAGCAGCCAGCCGACTCCGCGGCCGCCCGGCACGCCCACTCGCTCGTACGCCCCGAGCGTGCCACGCCGTGTGTGCCGCCCGAGCGACCATTCGCCCATGAGCGCCGGCACGCCGATCAGCCCGGCGATCGCCACGTAGAGAAGGATGAACGCTGCGCCGCCGAACTGCCCGACCATGTATGGGAACCGCCACACATTGCCGAGGCCGACCGCCAGGCCGATCATCGTTGCGAGTAGCCCCAGCCGTGTGCCGAAGGTCTCGCGCTGACTCACGCCGACTCCATCACCTCCCTCAGCGCGTCCAGCGCCTGATCCACATCGTCCGTCGTGTTATAGAAATGCGGCGCGATGCGGATCGCGGGCCCGCGTGCCGATGCGATGATGCCGCGCTCGCGTAGCCTTGCTTCAACCGCGTGGCTGTCCGCACACGCGATCGCGGTCGTGGGCGCTCGGGGCTCATGGAGCTCGTCGGTCGGCCCCATGACTTCCATACCACGAGCGAGTGCGCCCTGCACGGTGTGGAGCCCGAGATGCGCGTCCCAGTCGGCGATCGCGGCCATGCCGAGCTCGCGCATCCAGGCCATGCCCGCGCGCGCGACATATGCCTCCACGACGGGCGGCGTGCCCGTGTCGAGGCGCCTCGCACCCTCACCCCAATCAAGCTGCTGCGCATCGAACGCGAACGGGTCCTCGCGCCCGAACCACCCGGTGATCGAGGGCTGGAGCTGCTCGGCAACCCCCGGCCTGACCCAAAGAAAAGCGATGCCGGGCATGCCCATCAGGAACTTGAGATTGCCCGAGGCGACGAAGTCCGCGCCGCTCGAAGGCGCGTCGAACACTTCGGTGCCCAGCGTCTGATACGCGTCCACGTAGAGCAGAGCACCCTCGGCGTGGGCCATTTCCGCGATGGCGCCGACGTCCTGCTTGAAGCCGGTCTGGTAGTAGCCCCGGCACGCGGATACCACCAGCGTCTGCTCTCCGATCAAGGACGCGTAGTCGTCGAGGTGAATCATGCCGTCGCGCACCGGGACCCAGCTCACTTCGGCACCGAAGCGTTCCTGCGCGAGCCACACGTGCCCCACGGTCGGGAATTCCCCGCCGCTCGCGACCACGCCGTACCGTTTGCCGGTGAAGTCGAGCCCGCTCGCGATACTTGCGGTGGCCTGGGAGACCGACGTCGCGATGGCCACATCGGTCGCCTGCGCGCCGACGAATGCGGCGAACTCGGCACGCGCGGCTTCGACCTCGCCGATCCACGCATCCCAGTCCATGCCCGCCTCGTTCCAGGAATCCAGATACGTGTCCGCGGCGGCGCGCGTGGCCGAGCACTGGGGCGCCTGCGAGCAGTTGTTCATCGGGATGTGCGTGCGCAGGATCGGGATCTGGCTCCGCACCGCGTCGAGGTCGTACTCGGGCGAGTTCATGGCGGGGGAGGATACGGGTGGGGTAGGGGGGAAGCGAGGTTGGGGGAGCGGAGAGGAATACGTATACTATATCAATCCCACGTATACGTATCAGATGAAAAAGAAACTCACGATTACTGTCGACTCCGAGCTCCTTCCCCGTGCGAAGCGGTATGCGCGGGGCCGCGGCGTGTCGCTGTCCTCGCTCGTCGAAGACTCGCTTCGAGAGATGGCGGGCGACGAGTCGCCGTCGTTCTCCGCACGCTGGAGAGGTCGCTTCGAGGCCGCCGATGGGAACGACCCACTCTACCGGGCGCTCGCGAAGAAGTACCTGTGATTCTGCTCGATACCGACGTGCTGCTCGATGTAGCGCTCGATCGGACGCCGCACGCCGACGCTGCGGCGGAGCTGCTCGACCACCTGGAGCGCGCCCCACGTAGCGCGTTCGTGGCCTGGCACACGATCTCGAACTTCTACTACCTCGTCAGGCCCACGCGAGGCGGCGCGGCCGCGAAGGACTTCATCGAAGGCCTAACGCATTTCGTGACCGTCGCCCCCACGGATACCGAAGCGCTGCGCTACGCGACCTCGCTCCCCATGCGGGACTTCGAGGACGCGATGCAGGTTGCGGCCGCTCGCGCGTGCGGGGCGGAGTTCATCGTCACTCGGAATACGAAGGACTTCCGGCGGTCTCCAGTAGCTGCCATGACGCCCGCCGACGCTCTCCGCGCGCTTACCTGACGCAGCGCCAAGCATTAGCATTCCTCCGAGCGTGCGAGTGAGGATCGCCGGTGGTTTCGGCCGCCGGAGGAAAGTCCGAGCTCCACAGGGCAAGGTGCCGGGTAACGCCCGGGCGTCGTGAGGCGACGGAAAGTGCAGCAGAGAGTAGACCGCCGATGGCCGCTTAGCGGCACAGGCAAGGGTGAAAGGGTGCGGTAAGAGCGCACCGGGCTCCTGGTAACAGCGAGTCGCTGGCAAACCCCACCTGAAGCAAGGCCAAATAGGGAACGAGGAGTGGCCCGCTCCGCCTGAGTTCCGGGTAGGCCGCACGAGGCTGTCGGTAACGGCGGCCCCAGATGAATGATCCTCCCCCGCGAGGGGACAGAACTCGGCTTATTCCGCGCGCTCACCTGACGGCGCCCGCCCGCGAAAGCGGCGGGCGCCGGCCGTGTGGGCTTATTCGTACCCCTAATCACCGCTTCGAGCCGAACTGCCGTATCCCATCCGGCGACCCGCGTCATCACTTCCGGGGCGCCGTAGCCGGCAGCCACCCCCAGGAAGCCGGCGAGTGTGCAGAGGAAAAGCGCCTCAACCAGAAACTGCTATAGGATGGCGCGCTTGGGTCGCGCCCATCGCTGGACTCCCTATTCACCGTGCCCAAGCACACCGCAGGCCGCAAGGTGAGTGGTAGTGGCAGGCTCCACGATTCGCCGAGGCGCCGCCCCAAGGAGACTTCCTCCCGGATCAGACTCCGGCCTTTGAACCGAGGCCGAGACTCATCCCAGAGTCCGTGTTCGACCAGTCGTATGCCTCACTTGCGATGTATGGGCCCGTTGAAGTTCCTATGCCTTGTGGCGTAGGCACTCGCCATGTATCGAGAGTGGTCTGCCAGCCAGACACGAGAATCAGGAACACGGCAAGGTGAGTCACTAACCCGACGGCCAGCAGCGCCATAAACGGGTGCCCCACTACAGCACCGACCGCGATGACGAAGATGCGAAGATCTCGGCGCTTGAGTTTGTTTAGGAGACCATTGGGATAGGGACGCCGAAAACGAATCTGGAACTCCTTGGTAACATAGCTCGCCATGAGGAAGCTCGCCGTTGCAGCGAAGCCGGCTGGCCAAACCCAGAGCGCGTCGTACAGTTGTGAAGCCCCGAATGTCACGGCAAGCCCGATCATCAGATCGGAATACCGATCCAACACCGTATCTAGCCAGGCGCCTTGGGGACTGTGAAGCAACTTGATCCGCGCGATCTCACCGTCGCACCCATCCACGATAGAGGCGATCTGAATGAGCATCCCTGCGGCGATCCAAATCCACGGGTCTGTAGTGGCCAAGCCGACGGCGCCGAGCAGCGCCATGAAGAAGGATATCAGCGTGATGTGATTGGGTGTCAGGGGCGTTCTCGACAGAGCCACCGAAAGGCGACGGGAGGCCGGACGGTTCATGAACTGGGAGATGAAGCCATCTTCTCCCCCCTTCTCCATGGCCGCGTCGATCCAGCGCGTCGCTTCCTGAAAGGCTTCCGGCGTGTCCACATCGAGCCAAAGCTTACCGGTCACGTCGATCGCACGAACCCCTCCTTGGGCAGCGCATTCTCGGATCCCGTCCGTCAAGGAGAACTTCCCCTGCCTGTGCGCTCTTGCCAGCCCTTCGAATAGCCTTGAGGAACAGTAGAACAGCCCCGTATCGCCTGCGTTCCAAGTCGCGAGGTCGTTCCCAATCGCTTCAATGCGCCCTCCGGACACCTCCACTCTTGTGAGATCGGCAAGATCGAACACGTCTTCAGTAGCGTGATCGACGGCGAGCGCGACTTCGTCCAGTGCCGGTGGGTCAGCCAGCACATGCCGGATCATCTCCGTGGATAGCAGGTGATCGACCATGGTCAGGAGAAACGGTCCGTCGCCGACCAAGGGAGCGGCAGCGACCGCGGAACAGCCGTTCCCTTTTTCCCAGTTCTCAGCCTCGACAAAAGAGATATGGCAGCGACGTCGTCTCGCGACGCGCTCGAATTCGTGCCGGACAAGCGCCGCGTCACAGCCGAGAACGACGACAAATCGCTCCACACCAGCCGTGAGCAGTTGTGCTATCGATCTCTCAGCGATCGAAAGGCCTCGCAAGCGGACAAGCGGTTTGGGCACGGCCGAACGAACTTTCCGCAGGCGGCTCCCCTCGCCGGCCGCGAGGATCACGGCAAGGGGAGTGGCTGTTTCCGCGGGTGGAATCCTATCCAGCGAGGGCATTGATAATCTCCTCCGAAAGTTCTTTCGTGGATGCGGCGACGAGTGTCGTGCGATCCTGCAGCGATTGAAATGGACCGAGCGCCCCGCCGTCCACACGGCAGATGTGGCCACCGGCCTCGGTGACGAGTAACGAGGCCGCGAGAAAACTCTCGGGCGTCAATCGGTTCCTGACGTCGACATGGGCATCCAGCGCCCCCTCTGCCAACAGGCGAAGAGCATGTGAGGCGCAGCCGTAGACACGCACACCGGAGCACGTCCCTAGCACCTTGGCCAGAGAGGCGCCCGGCGCCCAATGGTTCAACTCACAGGAAACGAAAGCGTCGCGAAGACGGCGCGTCTCCGATGTGCGCAAGCTCCGGCCGTCGGAGTAGGCTCCATCTCCGCGTGCCGCGACGGCGGCGGCGGGGCCCGATGCGTCACCCACCAACGCGTAGATGACTTGGTCAGTGGAGACCCGGGTCTGTCGCGGAAGGATAGCCAGCGAGATGGCGGACAACGGCAGGCCACGCGCGAAGTTGTCGGAACCATCGACCGGGTCGACGATGAAACGGTAGCCTTGCTTGCCGTTCCCAAACTCGAACGCGCCCGTCCGCTCCTCAGACTCCACGACACCGCTTTCGAATTGCTCTGAAAGCCACTGTCGGATCCATTCGTCAGCAGCGACATCGAAGCGCTTCTGGTCGTCGCCCTTGGCGTTCACACCGACGGTCTCCCTCTGGTCCAGTCCAGGTCGAATCTGGTCGAGACCCTGTGGGGACTCCGCGTGAAGCCGCCGGAGCAACACCAGCATCTCCTGAGCGTCCGGCGGTGCGTTGTAGATCCGGGTGACGCTCATCCCGCTCCTTCATGCGAAGTCTGGCTGGAACTCTCACGCTCTTGCTGTGGAGGCGTGGCAGTAATGGCCAAGAGACGCTCTCGGTCTGCCACGGGAACTCCTGCGAGATCCGCTACTTCGTCGAATCTGGGGGTATCGATGTGCCCCCGATGGAGTGCGCTGGCCGCGAGCTCCGCCAGTCGAGAACAGAGGGAGTCCATCTCATGGGGTGCCGCCTGCAGCGCAAGTTCCTCGTCGACCGGCGCACGCTTTTCGCTTTGCAACATCGTCTGGAGTTGATCGAGTTCACGGTCCGTCAATAGTCGGAGGTTTCTCAAACGATGTGCTGCCACGCTGGGACTCGTGCCGTAGTAGTGAGCCGTGCGCAGGACGTCCGACAAGGTCATCGGATGACGACCCCTACGCTGGCGACCATCCACACGACGGCTCTCGCCCGTCTTGTCACGACCGTCGCCCTCCGAATACACCGAGAGTACCGTGGGACCAACGCGTCCCAGCGTCTCTTTGCCGAGGGTCTCCACGTATCGACGAAGGCCGTGCTGGGGAATCAGAAAGGCGCTGGCGAAAGCGTCTGCCCTCACCTCCGCCAAGTCAGGCGCTCCGCCAGCACCGCATACGCGCCACGGCCCTTCGGTATCGAACAGGAGATGGGCAAGTCCGTGTGCGTATCTGAAGCGGCGGTGTGCGAGGCCAAGGTTCTTGTCGACCACAACAAGAAGCCCGTGATCCGGTTGAGCGATCGAAATCGAGAGGACTCCGGTCGGCAGAGTCGCCTTGGCCGAACGCACGCCGGACGTAATCAGCAGCTCGTCAAGAAAGCGGATGGGCCCCTCTCCAAGTGCTAGGCGCCGCCGCTCATCCTCTGCAATGCGATATCCTTGCCGCGCCGCTTGCCACGCCGTAGTTACGCGCTCAACTCGGTACAAAGGAAGCGAGTATGCAGTGGCGTCGATCTCGAGTCTTGCTTCCAGATCGGTGAGAGTTCTCGCGATCGCGCACACACCGGCGAGGGAACTCGGCCCCTGATCTTCGGCGAGATCAGGATGGGAGCGGAACAGCTCGGCAACGCCATCCGTTCCCTGGTCGTCGGAAGCCGGGGGAAGGAGCTCGCTGAGGCTACAGCCATAAAAGGCAGCTAGCCGGCGCAGATCTTCGGCCTTCAAGGATCGCCGTCCTGTCTCGATTTGGGCGACGGTGGCTCGTGATACACCGAGCTGAGGTGCGATGTCAGCCTGGGTGAGGCCGCGTGACGTCCGCGCTTCCTGGAGCTTACTACCGATATTCTTCAGATTCTTGGCCATACTTTTGTTGTTGAGCCCGCTCCCTCTCGGGGAAGGATATGTAACACATCGGTGGAGTCATGCCAAGAATGTTAGATATTATTACACCCACCAAGCCCACCCTCATGTCACGTTCCGGGCGTGATCATGAGGAGGGAGGGGGACGGTTCACAGTGCGTCGGTTGTGCGCCCGGACAGGTCCGGGATGATGTCCAGGCGGGGGTGCGTCCCCATGTTGGTCTTCTTGAACGGGGCGCGCGCCGCCTATTCCACGAGTATCGCCGCAAATGGGCCACCGAGCGGTGACCCTCAAGACCGCCTACCAGCAGGCCGACCCCGAGACTATCTTAAGCGTCGTCTGGGGCCCGGCAGTTGAGAGAAGTGCAGTGAATTCGGCCCCAACTCGCCCACCGTGCGCGCACCCCCCTTTGGGGCGATGGTTGGGGCAGGCGAAAACCCCGCGCTATTGCTGGAAGAAGTACACTTTTGCGCCCGTAGCTCAGTTGGATAGAGCGCATGCCTCCGGAGCATGAGGTCACAGGTT